>NZ_JBQENS010000019.1:122122-130701 GCF_052044465.1 Pseudomonas sp. 22490
ACCAGTTGGGCGAGCAGTGCTCGATGACCGAGCGGCGTGCCGACGAGGCCACCCGCGACGTGGCATGCTTCGCCCCCATTCATAACAACAAAAAACGGCAAGGCCGCACACCATGCCCCTACGCACCACAACGCCCCTGCTCGCGCTGCTGGCGTTCGCCCTGCTGGCCGCCCCGCAGCTCCATGCGCAGGACGCAAGGCCGTCGTTGAACGTCGGCTACTACGAATTCCCCCCCTACATCTATACCGCCCGGGATGGCCACGCCGCCGGTTCCGGCGCCCGCCTGGTCCGCCTGCTGCTGGAGCGGGCCGGCTATCGTCCGGCGTTCCGCGCCCTGCCCAGCGCGCGCCTGTACCTGGGGCTGCAGGATGGCAGCGTGGCGCTGTGGGCCGGCGCGGCCAAGCCGGAGCTGGCCGCCGACACCCTCCAGGCGCGGCGCGTGCTCGGCCACGTCAGCCTGAACCTGTACTACCCGGCGCACCAGCCGGCACCGCGGGTTCCCCAGGACCTGGCCGGACGCCGGCTGATCCTGATCAGCGGCTACAGCTACTGGAAACCGGTCACCGACTTCATCCAGGACCCCAACCTGCACCTGCGCCTGTACCGCACCGGCACCCACCACGCTGCCTTGCGCATGCTCGAACTCGGGCGCGGCGACTACCTGCTCGACTACCAGGCGCCGGTGGAAGCGGCCAGCCGCCAGGCGTTGGCAAGCCAGGAACTGTACCGCCTGCCGCTGCGGATGATCGTCTCGCGCCACATTCCCGGCGCCGAAGCGCTGCGCGACCGCCTGGACCAGGCCTACGACCAGTTGCGGAGCGACGGCGCCGACCTGTCCCTGCTGTGAACCGACCCCGGAGGAGGAGCCCGATGCATACCGCCATCCCCTGCTGCACGATCAACGGCGAACAGCCCGCCCTGCGCGGACAGGTCTGCCAGTCGCTGCTGATCCAGGAATGGTGGTGGGAAGGCCGTCCGGCCGATCCGGTGAACGTGGTCTACCTGCAGTTCGAGCAACGCTGGTATCGCCTCTACTTCGAGGGCGAGACGGTGTTCTGGCGCAGCGGCGAAGCGCCGCGGCCCTGCGAGAACGACGAAGGCCCGGGCGAGTACCGCCTGCACGACCTCGGCCGGCAGCGCGGCCTGGCCGGTGTGCGCCTGCTGGCCCTGGAGTTCGTCCTCAACGGCCCGACCCTGGACAGCCACTTCGACTTCGCCGACGGCCAGCGCCTGAGTTTCCGGCACTTCCTCGACGACGACCTGACCCGGGTGCTCTGAGCGCCGTCGACTACTTGCGTGGCTTGGCCCGGGCAGTGGCCTCGGCCACCAGCGGGTCGTCCGGCCAATAATGTCACCTATCAAATTACGTTCCTTCGATTGACACCGCCAAATCGCCCGTAATCCCTACCTATGATGCTATTTCGGCGACTCCCCATTGACCGTCAAACTCACCCCCATTGATTGACAAAAACTGACGCCAATCAAGAGAAGGTTTGACAGGTGTACCAGAGCACGTCAGGTCTTACAGCACAAAATGTTTGACACTGAACATTCGGCCCACTACTCCCGAATGCAATCAAACAGAGTTTGAACCTGCGTCCCTGAGCGCCCGCCATGCCCAGATCTTTTCTTCAGCGCCCCTTGAAAGGGTGACGCACGTCCCCATTTCTCTGTGAACGCCCCCGCAACCTCTTCGCAAGGGAATGCTCACCATCATGACTACTGGGAAGTTGATCGATCGCTTTGAAGGGCCGTCAGGCCGCGCCGTTCTTGAGGAAGTACTGCTTGAGCAGAAGCTGGTACTCGGAAATCAAGACCTAGCACGCCGCCTCGCAGAGGTAGGAACGCTGGAGGAGATCGCTAAGGATGCTGTGCTCATTACCGAGGACGCGGAGGACTCCGAGGTTTATTTCATCATCACAGGGCATTTCCAGGTGAAGGTCCATGATCGTGAAGTCGCAACACGAGGGGGCGGCGATCACGTCGGAGAAATGGCTGCTCTGGTCCCAACAGCGAAGCGCTCTGCTACTGTACTGGCCACCGAGCCCTCGATTGTCTTGAAGGTCAGCGCGGCAGACTTCAAGTCCATTGCGGACGCGTATCCCTCGGTTTGGCGACAGGTCACTCGGCAACTGGTCGATCGACTACACCAGCGAAACGACATGGTGCTTCCTGCCCATCAGTCATCCCACGTATTCATCATTTGCTCGGTCGAGGCACTCCCTATTGCCCGGGCAATCGAGAATAACCTTGAGCACGACAAGTTCTTCGTAAAGACCTGGACACAAGGCGTTTTCCGCGCATCGCAGTACGCCCTTGAAAGCCTCGAAGAGCAACTGGACGAGTGCGATTTTGCCATCGCAATCGCACAGCCGGACGACTCCGTCACAATGCGCGAGGAAACCAAGAATACGCCGCGCGACAACGTCATTTTCGAGCTTGGCCTGTTCGTAGGACGACTTGGCAGGGCACGAACCTTCCTTCTTGAGCCTAGGGGTGACGAGGTACATCTGCCGTCAGATCTGAAAGGGCTGACAACCATCGGATATCGCCTAACGAAAAGTGAAGACCAGCTGCCCTCCAGCCTATCTCCAGCCTGCAATCAGCTACGCACCATTTTCAACAAGCTAGGACCGAAGTAACGGATATCTGTCAACAAGCAAATTTGGCATGCGCTTGCCTACCGCATTGCAGCGCGCCCAATCACCCGAAGGAGTGATCGATGAGCAAGAGCTGGAACCATGATCGCGCTGCAAAACACATAGACCAGAAGATCGCTGATGTTGAGGAAATCACCATCAAGGATTACGTGCGCGACATGTCGTTGGAATCGATTCCTACCAGTACCGCGTACCGCGTGGATGGGGTCCACATGTATGCGGACATCATGAATCTCGAGGACATGCTGAACATCACTGCAGTCGAGGGCACAGAGTGTCACAAGCGCACGCTGCGCTTTCTTGACCAGCACTACCGGGCAGTCAAGCGAATTCTCAACAAGGTTGATGCGCGCCGCGTCGACTTCCACAGTCAGCGGCTGCACTCCCTTTTCACTAAGCCGTACAACACTGAGTCCGGCGCTGAGACCAAGCGTGTTCAACGCGCCGTTGCGACTGCGCAATTGATCATTGACGTGCTTGCAGAGACGGGCGACGACGATGAGCAAATCCCAGCAGCCAAGGTTCGAATTGGCATCGATACCGGCCTAGCTCTTGCTGTAAACAATGGCCGCAGCGGGTACCGCGAACCCTTGTTCCTGGGCGATCCAGCGAACCATGCCGCGAAACTGGCCAGTAATAACAAGGCCAGGGGTATCTATCTGACCAACAATGCTCGTAAGGCCATCGGCCTTGCGGAAAGCGATGAGCCGGAAAAATCTGCCCTAACCGCGATAGAGATCAAGGCATGTCAGGATGCGGCCAAGCTGGATGTCACGTCCGACGAGATCGTCGAGGAGTGGCGTGAGGATCTGAAAAAGAACCCCATTGGCGGTTACCAGTTTTCCCGCCAAACCCCACCCCTGCGTGATATGGACATTTACTCGCTGACTCCGGCCAACTCGAAGCGACAGGAGATGGTGAGCCTCTACGCCGATATTGATGGCTTCACAGCCTACGTGGCCGATCACATCAACGAGAAGACCGACGATGTCGTGCGGACTTTGCATGTCATCCGCTCCGAGCTGGAGCGGGTCGTGACTTCCGACTTCGAAGGGCGCCGGGTGCGCTTCATCGGAGACTGCGTGCAAGCCCTATCCTGTGACGGCACCGCGCATACTACTGACGAAGAGAAGTCAGTATCCGAGGCCACACGGCTAGCAGGTGCACTGCGCAGCAGCTTCAATCTCGCAATTGAGCGGCTGAACGCCGAAGGTATTGAAACCGGCGACCTCGGCCTCGCGATTGGCTTCGATCTGGGCCCAATAGCCGTCACGCGCCTGGGCGCCAAGGGTAATAGAGTTAGGTGCGCTATCGGGCGTAGCGTGATCGAGTCTGAGAAACGCCAATGCGCGTGTTCGGGGGTGGAAACCGCGATCGGGCAAGTAGCTTACGACGCAGCATCGAAAGCTGTGCAGAACCTGTTTGGGAAGAGTCGTAAGACATCACACCTGGACTACAACGAAGCTACCGAAGCCCTGGCAGATGATGGGGACGCATCTGCGAAGCAAGCTCGCTCGGAAGCCTATGCGGGTTCCGCCGCCATCATTCGCGCAGATGAGCGTCAGGTGCAGCCCCACTCCCGCCAGAAAGTAGACGGCAGCCGTTGAGCACAGCGCTCGACCTGATTGCACAGGTCGCCCCAGATTTCGGGGGTACCTGTGTAACATCCGTTCCGCAGACAGCAACGCTTGATCTTCCGATTCGGCTGGTGGACGGGAGAACGCTCCCCTACAAGCTGCATTTACGCCAAGACGGTGAATGGATAGAAGCACGCGAAAGCACACCACATCACTTGCCAGGCTTTTGCCCGGAACGGCACATCAATTATGATGGTACGTTCTGTCTGTTTTACGCGGGCGCCAATCCGCTTCCTGTCTCAGACGAGCCGTCCGCTCGTGCCTGGCTTGAGACAATCTACAAATACCTAAAGCTTCAAGAGCGCGCTCGCACTCTGCGCAGATGGCCGAATGGTTCCGCGTGGGCACACGGCGACGCAGCTCGACATCAACTGCGAGCGCAGAAGGCTGCGAGCGCAATCAGTGGCAAAATCGCTAACGATCTTGCGGTAAATCAGCTAGGGCTCAAGCGCAGAAAGTCCAAAGAGCGACCTATCTTGGATGTGATCTCCGGAACAGTGCCTTTGTTTAGCGTGTGGGAAAAGTCCCGGCGGGTAATCAACCAAAAAAGGCGCTGCTTCTGCGGCCTGTATGGACGCCGCCGTCCTAAACGAATTCGACGCTGCCATGACCATGCAAAGCAGGCTACCGAACTGGCTTTCGCATTGCGGGACTGGGAAGAGGCTGAGCGGCAATATTGGGACTCCATGCACGGCAAGCCTTGCTGTGGTTCCTGCGATAGCTGCCCACTCAGCCCATAAGTCCCGGTGTAATTCGGGCTGGTCCCCAGGCGAGTCGGCATCTGGACTAGCAGCCCGCCGCTCATACCGGGGACGTTTCGTCTGATCAGGCAACTGGCAGGAGCAACAACAGGATCTTAACCCTGAGCAGTCGAAGGCCATGATGACCGGCCGGTACCCCGTTTTTAGTACTTGGCAGAAGTAACGGCCAGGCCACGGGGGCCTACCTCAAGATGCTCCTAAAAGAGAAAATAAATTAATGTACGCCAGGGCTTCCAGCCCCTCCCCTTCGAACATAACATCACGTCACGTTACAAACCTAAGCCAGGTGCCCATGCCTATGAAAACTAGCAATCGCGTTGTGATCGAGGTTGATCCTGCCCAAAAGCAGCAGATCTACGCCGCACTCAAGGCGCGTGGGTTGACCATGCGTGAGTGGTTTCTGCAGCAGGTGAGTCAGGAGCTTTCCATTCCGCAGCCCACCCCACCCTCCAGTCAGTCGAGCAACGATTAAGTATTTCTCAGGGAGTCGAGCAGATGCTCAAGACAGTCAAGCAGGCATGCACATTCAACCCCATCATTCGCGACTACCCAACTAGGCGAAGAGGAAGCCATCAAGCCCTACTGGGTCAATGGCCCTCGCGCGGTCGATCAGGCTGGCTGGAAGAAAATTATCGGGGACAAACCGACCCTGATCATGCTCGATGAGTTGCCGCCCTACCTTGAAAACGCGAGCACTACTGTCATCGGCGGCGGTACGCTGGCTACCGTGAGCACCTACACACTCAGCTGCCTGATGAGCGCCGCTCTGGAGTTACCGCGTTGCTGCATTGTGATTGCCAACCTATCCGGCAGCTATGTGGCTCAGACCAAGGCAATTGCCGAAGCAATCTCTAACCTCCAGCAAGAAGCCAGTCGCCAAGCGAGCACCATCACCCCCGTGCAGTTGGCGGGTACCTGTTCATCCCTAGCGCCTCTCCGCCTTGATGCTGGCAGATTCAGTCTGGCCTCGCGGTTCGACCTACCGAAATATCGGCGGTTACATTGTCCCCAGAGCTTCAGACCCGGCTGTTACCGGCCACGCCTGTCTGGGTAGGGAACGAGTGGTGGAACAGTCGGTTCCGTCGGGCGTTAACCTGCGGAACAGAAACCCATGCGACTTTCAGGTCGCACTGCCGAAATGGTGAGTCGGCCGCGGGAACTGCCCCCGCAGCCGCTCGCAGAACCGTACGTGACACTCTCGCGTCATACGGCTCCCGTTATCCAACCTTGCTGCCCGGTCACTCGCCAGTGATGAAACAGCCGGGGTACCACAGTCCGCATCTTGTCCAGCCATTGGCTAATGCGCCGCTTGCGCCTATGAAGGGCCTTGTATTTTCGTCGGGCCCAGCGTTCAAGCGCGCGGTCAATGTGCTGGAAGATGCCAAGCATGGCTGTCCGATAGAACGAGCCATAGTATTGCCACCACCCCTGTATCACTGGATTGTAGAGCCGAGCCACGTCGACCAGCGTCACGTGGGTTTGGCGATTGAGTCGCCACCTGCGTACCGCTTGCCGCATCCGCTTTAAGGCATCCGCACTCGCTCCCGGAAGGAAGCTCGTGAAGAGCTGGTCTTGTTTGCTGAGCGCCTTCCTCGGCCTAAAGGTGAAGCCGAGGAAGGTAAAGCTCACATGCGGATAACCTGCGCGACGGTTACTGTCCTTGCAGTACACGACTTTCGATTTCTCCGGGTGCATCGTCAAGCCACAGGCAGCCAGCCGTGAAGCAATGGAGCGCATCACGTACTCCGCTTGCTTTCGACTGCGGCAGTGCACCACCGCATCATCGGCGTAGCGGGCAAACGGGCAGTTGGGGCTGGTACGTTGCATCCAGGTGTCGAAGGCATAGTGCATGAACAGATTCATCAGGAGGGGACTGAGCACTCCACCTTGCGGGGTGCCGCGTTCGCGTGGGACGCGCATGCCGTCATCCGTTTCGAACGGCGCAACCAGCCACCGCTCGATGTACAGAAGTATCCAGTCCTCCTTGATGTGCAGGCGCACCGCCTTCATCAGCAACCCATGATTGATCTGATCGAAGGCTGCCTTGATATCAAACTCCACCACCCAGTCGTATCGCCAGCAGCGCTCACGCGTGATCGCCACCGCCTGCTTCGCTGATCGTCCCGGCCGGTACCCATAGGAGTCCGAGTGGAAGATCGAGTCCAGCTCCGGCTCGATGAGAAGCTTGACCACGGTTTGCGCGACACGATCACCAACCGTGGGCACTCCCAGCTTGCGCGTGCCTCCCGATGCCTTGGGAATTTCTACTTGCTTGACCGGAGGCGGGAAGTACGACCCCGACGACATCCGATTCCACAGCTTGTAGAGATTCTTAGACAGATCCCGCTCGAAATCGGCGATGGTTTCATCGTCGATGCCGGCAGCACCGCGGTTGGCCCTGACCTGCTGGTAGGCGTCCCATACCGTGCGTTTCGCTATGTCATAAGGTTTCGCCGAGCTCACGCCACTCATCCCCGGAGGTTGGCAACGCTCGTCGGCCGGATAACGCCGCCCCTTCGCTCCACCTCCATTACAGAGGCTTCATCGCTACTACGGGAAGCTCCGCCCCTCGTTCCAGCATCGGTATTCTTCCTCATGGTGTTGGCCATTTGTCATTTTCCTTCGCATCTGGAACAAGGTTCTCACGTTCCGTACCAAAGCCTGTATGAAGATCATGCCGCCTATACACCGGCTGCCATCGGGTCCGTAAGCAGGTAACGCCCCGACTTGTCCTGAAGCCAGTACTCCACCTCAGTTTCGGCAGCACCTTGGGCATAACGATGCGTCATCGGACGGTTTGCTTTCGCTCATCTTCTCCATACTCACCTGCCATCCTCAGGGATGACTTTTCCTCGGTCGCTCACCACCACACCTTTTGGATGCAGCAGCACCGGGTGGTTTGAAGTCCGCTCCTGCAAGCCGACTTCGGAAGGCCTACTTCCATCTTCGGCACAGCAGCACAGGTCATCTGACCTGTGTTCGTGACACACAATACTGGTTTCCCTTCTTGGTCTGGTGCATTTCCGGGTCGCGCTTGCCGTCCTTGTTCTTGGTCGAACTGGGCGCATTGATCAGCGTTGCATCGACGATGGTGCCCTGGCGCAGCGACAGGCCGCGGTCGCCCAGAGCCATTGATGACAGCGAGGATGCCGGCCGCCAGCTCGTGTTTCTCCAGCAAGCGGCGGAAGTTGAGAATGGTGGTTTCGTCGGGGATGCGCTCCAGGTTCAGCCCGGCAAACTGGCGCAGGATCGTGGTTTCGTACAGCGCTTCCTCCATCGCTGGATCGCTGTAGCCGAACCAGTTCTGCAGCAGATGCACACGCAGCATCGCCATCAACGGGTAGGCCGGACGGCCACCTTCACCCTTCGGATAATGTGGCTCGATCAAAGCAATCAAGCCCTTCCACGGCACCACCCGATCCATCTCGATCAGGAACAACTCCTTGCGGGTTTGCTTGCGCTTGCCAGCGTACTCGGCGTCGGCGAAGGTCATCTGCTTCATCGGGAAACTCGGTGGGTGG
>NZ_JBQENS010000020.1:0-3196 GCF_052044465.1 Pseudomonas sp. 22490
CCAGTTGCCGCTGCCGTCGGCGGTGACCTGGCCGATCGGGTTGCCGTTGCCGTCGGTGAGGATCACCGTGGCCCCGGCTTCCGCCGTACCGCTGATGACGACTCCGTTGCTCGGATCGATCACCGGCGCCGGCGGGGCGATGGCATCGACGGTGACGCTGGCCGGACCGCTGGTGTTGCCGGCCGGGTCCTGGGCCACGGCGTTGATCACGGTGCCGTTGGCCAGCGGGGTGCCCGGGGTGAACGTCCAGTTGCCGCTGCCGTCGGCGGTGGCCTGGCCGATCGGGTTGCCGCCGCCATCGGTGAGGATCACCGTCGCGCCAGCTTCCGCGGTACCGCTTATCTCGGTGCCGTTGCTCGGATCGATCACCGGCGCCGCCGGGGCCACGCCATCCACCGTGATCACCGCCGGCGCACTGTCGACATTGCTTGGGCTGCGCGCCACCACGTTGACCACCGTGCCATCCGGCAGCGGGATGCCTGGAGTGAAGGACCAGTTGCCGCTGCCGTCGGCGGTGACCTGGCCAATCGGGTTGCCGTTGCCATCGGTGATGATGATGGTGTTGCCGGCGTCCGCGGTGCCGCTGATCACCGAGCCGTTGCTCGGATCCACCTGCGGGATCGACGGCAGTGAGGAATCCACCGTCGTGGTAGCGGGAGGGCTGGTATTGCCGGCGGCGTCGCTCGCGGTCACGTTGACCACGGTGCCGTTGGGCAGTTGCGAGCCGGGCGTGAAGCTCCAGTTGCCGCTGCCATCGGCGGTGGTCTGGCCGATCGGGTTGCCGTTGCCGTCGGTCAAGGTCACGGTGCTGCCCGGCTCGGCGGTACCGTTGAGCAGGTTGCCGTTGCTCGGATTGACCACAGGCGTGTTCGGCGCCACCGCGTCCACGGTAGTGCTGCCCTGCGGGCCGGTATTGCCCGCAGGGTCCTGGGCCACGGCGTTGACCACCGTGCCGTTGGCCAGCGGCGTGGCGGGCGTGAAGGTCCAGTTGCCGCTGCCGTCGGCGGTGGTTTCGCCGATCGGGTTGCCGTTGCCGTCGGTGAGGATCACCTTGGCCCCGGCCTCCGCGGTGCCGCTGATGGTCGTGCCGTTGCTCGGATCGATCACCGGCGCCGGCGGCGCCACCGCGTCCACCGTGGTGGCGGCCTGCGGGCCGGTATTGCCGGTCGGGTCGGTGGCCGTGGCGACGATCACCGTGCCGTTGGCCAGCGGCGTGCCCGGCGTGAAGCTCCAGTTGCCGCTGCCGTCGGCGGTGACCTGCCCTATCGGGTTGCCGCCGGCATCGGTGAGGGTCACGGTGGCACCGGCCTCGGCGGTGCCGCTGATGACGACGCCGTTGCTCGGGTTGATCACCGGCGCCGGCGGCGCGCTGGAATCGACGGTCACCGTCGCCGGCGGGCTGCTGTTACCGGCGGCGTCCTGGGCCACCACGTTGACCACAGTACCGTTGGCGATCGGCGTGGACGGGGTGTAGGTCCAGTTGCCGCTGCCGTCGGCGGTGACCTCGGCGATCGGATTGCCGTTGCCGTCGGTGAGGATCACCGTGCTGCCCGGTTCCGCAGTGCCGCTGAGGCTGCTGCCGTTGCTCAGGTTGACGGTCGGCGTGGTCGGCGCCACGCCATCGACGGTGGTGCTGCCCTGGCCGCTGGTGTTGCCCGCCGGATCGGTGGCCGTGGCGTTGACCACGGTTCCATCCGCCAGCGGCGTGGACGGGGTGAAGCTCCAGTTGCCGCTGCCGTCGGCGGTGACCTGGCCAATCGGGTTGCCGTTGCCATCGGTCAGAGTCACGCTGCTGCCCGGCTCGGCGGTGCCGCTGAGCGTGGTGCCGTTGCTGGGGTTGATCACTGGCGTGGCCGGGGCTACCGAGTCCACGGTGACACTGCTGCCCGCACTGGTGTTGCCGGAGGCGTCGGTGGCCGTGGCGTTGACCACGGTGCCGTTGGGCAACGGCGTGGTCGGAGTGAAGCTCCAGTTGCCGCTGCCATCGGCGGTGACCTGCCCGATGGGATTGCCGTTGCCATCGGTCAGGGTCACGGTGGCGCCCGGCTCGGCGGTGCCGCTGAGCGTGGTGCCGTTGCTCGGGTTGACCACTGGCGTGGCCGGTGCCACGGCGTCCACGGTGACGCTGGCCGGCGAACTGGCGTTGCCGGACGGGTCGGTAGCCGTGGCGTTGACCACCGTGCCGTTGGGCAACGGCGTGCTCGGGGTGAAGGTCCAGTTGCCGCTGCCGTCGGCGGTGACCTGGCCAATCGGATTGCCGTTGCCGTCGGTCAGGGTCACGGTAGCGCCCGGCTCGGCGGTGCCGCTGAGGGTCGTACCGTTGCTCGGATCGACGGTGGGCGTGGCCGGCGCGACGGCATCCACGGTAACGCTGGCCGGCGGACTGCTGTTGCCGGCGGCATCCCTGGCCACCACGTTGACCACGGTACCGTCCGGCAGCGGGGTGGACGGCGTGAAAGACCAGTTGCCGTTGGCATCGGCGGTGGTCTGGCCGATCGGATTGCCATTGCCGTCGGTCAGGGTCACGCTGCTGCCCGGTTCGGCAGTCCCGCTGAGTTCGCTGCCGTTGCTCGGCTCGACCACCGGCGCGCTCGGCGCCACGCCGTCGACGGTGATGGAGGTCGCCGGGCTGCTGTTGCCGGCGGCGTCCCTGGCCACCACATTGACCACGGTGCCATCCGGCAGTTGGCTACCGGGGGTGAAGCTCCAGTTGCCGTTGGCATCGGCGCTGGTCTGGCCGATCGGATTGCCGTTGCCGTCGGTGATCACGATGGTCACGCCCGCTTCCGCCGTACCACTGAGGACGCTGCCGTTGCTGGCATTGACCTGGGGCGCGTCGGGGAAGTCGGGGGCTTCGGCGGTGACCGGGGTGCTGCTGTTGCCGGCCGGGTCGGTAACGATCACCGTCACCGTCTCGCCATTGGTCAGCGGCGGGTTCAGCGGGACCTCGAAGCTGCCGCCGGGGCCGACCACCACGGTGGTGTCCGGCTGGCCGTCGCCATCGGTGTCGACACCGACGGTGGCGCCCGGCTCTGCGTTGCCGGTGACGCTGCTGCCGTCCGGCGCCACCTGCACGTCGGTGGCCGGCGCCGGGGCTGTGGTGTCCGGCGCCTCGACGGTCACCGGGGTGCTGTTGTTGCCGGCCGGGTCGGTAACGATCACCGTCACCGTCTCGCCATTGGTCAGCGGCGGGTTC
>NZ_JBQENS010000020.1:3246-129575 GCF_052044465.1 Pseudomonas sp. 22490
AGCGGAACCTCGAAGCTGCCGCCGGGGCCGACCACCACGGTGGTGTCCGGCTGGCCGTCGCCGTCGGTATCGACGCCCACCGTCGAGCCGGGTTCGGCCTTGCCGGTGACGCTGCTGCCGTCCGGCGCCACCTGCACGTCGGTAGCCGGCGCCGGGGCGGTAGTGTCCGGAGCGGTGACCTGGGCCGGCGGGCTGGCGTTGCCAGCCGGGTCGGTGACCACCACGGTGACCGTCTGGCCATTGGTCAGCGGCGGGTTCAGCGGAGCGGTGAAATTGCCGTTGGCATCGGCGATCACGGTGAGGTCCGGCTTGCCGTCGCCATTGGTATCGATGCCGACGCTCGCGCCGGCCTCGGCCTGGCCGCTGATGCTGCTGCCGTCAGGCGCTATCTTCAGGCCGCTGGCCGCCTTCGGCGGAGTGGTGTCCGGGGGCACCGAAGAACCGCCGCCGCCACCGCCGCCGCTGCTGTTGGAAATCGCCACCCCGGCGCCGATGGCCGCCGCACCGACCAGCAGCGCAGTCCCTGCGCTCATGCCACCGAGCACACCGGCGCCGGTCAGCGACTCGAAACCGGCCAGGCTTTCCTGCGGGATGTAGCCGGCCATCAGCGGCCCGTCGGCGGCGACCGGCGGCAGATCTACCGCCACCAGCTTGTCCTTGTCGGCCAGGAACAGCTGGCTGGAAGGCTGGCCTTCCGCATAGAAGTTGGCGATGCGTACGCTTTCCCCGGTCTTCAGCTGGACGATCAGGTCCGAACCGCTCTTCGAGTATCCCGCCACCGACTCCGGTGCGACATCGAGCGCGATATTACTGCTCTGGGAGAGTTTGAGTATCCCGTTTTCCGGAACCTCGACGGCAGCCGCAGAAGAAATACTCTGATCGATAGGGGTAACTTTCGCCTGGATCGACATTTCCGACATTCCTCTTGTCAAGCAGCGACCGAACGGCCGCACCATGTAATCCAGAAATAGCAGCTTTTAAATAAAAGGCGAGTCTGACTTTATATATAACGACTAAGAAAGCCCCCATGAAAAATTCAATTTAGATAACCCCTGGAAAACATGCAGCCATTTAGCCATCACACGCCTATCTAATTGATAAACAATATATAATCAAAAAGTTATAATACTTTATAAACAACCCCCATCACCTGGCACGGCAAATCGACTAAATAACCCAGCGGGCAAATATCAGAACTCTACGATGCGTATTTCATAAAAACCGGGAGAAATGAAATAGCACTTCCCGGCACCTCGTAGTTCGTCGGCGCGAGGCGACGGCAAGACGCCCCCGACAGTTCCAACGGAAAGCATCGCCGGGCATCCCGCGAAGCGGCCTTCATCGCCCTGCAATCAAAGCGTCATCGTTACGATGCCAAGTTACCCAACCGATCCTCTCCCGCGAGCGACCATGCATCACGGTATCTCCCCGCCCCAGGACGCCGACCTGTTCGGCCTGATCTACGGTTTCCGTTTCCGCCCCGGCGAAGCGGGGCGGGAAATCGACTCGGCTACCGCCCTCGCCTGCCTGCGGCAGGCTCGCGAGGAGGCGCCGGACGAGTTCCTCTGGCTGCACCTGAACCTCGCCCATGCCGCCTGCGAGCGCTGGATGAAGAAGCATCTGGAACTGCCGGATTATTTCTTCGAAAGCCTGCGCGAGGGGTCGCGCTCGACGCGCATCGAACACGTCGACTCGGCGCTGCTGGCAGTGGTCAACGACGTGGTCTTCAACTTCGGCCTGGTCTCTTCGGACGTGGCCACCCTGTGGGTCTGCGCCCGTGGCCGGCTGCTGGTCAGTGCACGAGCGCAACCGCTGCGCTCGGTGGACAAGCTGCGCTCTTCGGTGAAGCACGGCGAACCTTTCCGTTCGCCCCTGCAGTTGCTGATCCACCTGTTGCGCGACCAGGGCGACGTGCTGACCCAGATCGTCCGCGAAACCAGCGTCGCAGTGGACCGCATTGAGGACCAGCTACTGGCCCTGCGCCTCTCCGCCAACCGCGCCGACCTCGGCGCCATGCGGCGCGTGCTGGTACGCCTGCAACGCCTGCTGGCGCTGGAGCCCGGTTCGCTGCTGCGCCTGCTCAACCGACCGCCGGAATGGCTACAGGATGCCGACCTGCGTGAGTTGCGCGAAGCCACCGAGGAGTTCTCCCTGGTGATCAGCGACCTGACCGCCCTGGGCGAACGGATCAAGCTGCTGCAGGAAGAGATCGCGGCCAAGCTCAACGAACAGAATAACCGCATCCTCTTCACCCTGACCATGGTCACGGTGCTGGCCCTGCCGATCAACATCGTCGCCGGCTTCTTCGGCATGAACGTCGGCGGGATTCCCTTCGCCGACGATCCTGAAGGCTTCTGGATCATGCTCGTGCTGGTCGCCAGCTTCACCTTCCTCGCCGGCCGCTGGGCCTTCCGCAAGCGCGGCGACTATTGAGCGTGGACAACGCCGGCGGACAGTGGTTAGGTTGACCGACCACCGTCAGCCGGACCTTCCATGAGCCTTTCCCCCGCCGATCTCAAGCAACTCCAGGCCGCCAAGAACCTGCTGGAGAACCCTGGACTCACCGCGCAACTCACCAGCCTGCTGGGCACGCCGATCGAATACGGCCTGAAGAAGCTGCCACGGAAGGTCAACGAGAAGCTCGGTTCGGTGATCGAGGGAGCGCTGCTGAAAGTCGCCCGCTCGGCCACCGCCACTCTCCAGGAAAACGCCAGCGGTCAACCGGCGAACCGCCTGCATACCCTCGGCGCCGCCGTTTCCGGTGGCGTCGGCGGCTTCTTCGGGCCGCTGGCGATGCTGGTCGAGGTGCCGGTCACCACCGGCATCATCTTCCGTTCCATCGCCGACATCGCGCGCAGCGAGGGCGAGTCGATCAGGGACATGGACACCCTGATGGCCTGTATCGAAGTCTTCGCCCTCGGCGGCAAATCCGCCTCGGACGACGCGTCGGAGTCCGGCTACTACGCGGTGCGTACGGCGCTGGCCCAGCAGGTCAAGGCGGCCGCCGACTTCCTCGGCAAGGACGCCGGCAGCAAGAAGGCCGCGCCCATGCTCCTGGCCCTGGTGCGCAAGGTCGCCGAGCGCCTGGGCGTGCAGTATTCGGAAAAGCTCGCGGCGCAGATCGTGCCCATCGTCGGCGCCCTCGGCGGCGCGGCGATCAACACGGTGTTCATGAACCATTTCCAGGCCATGGCGCGCGGTCACTTCGTCGTCCGCCGCCTGGAACGCCACTACGGCAAGGATGTGGTTCGCGACGCCTACGCCCTGCTGCCCCGGCGCGGCTGAGCATGCCGGCCCACGCGGTCAGCCTGGCGCCGGGCGCGGCGGCAGCGACGCGCCAGCTGTTCAGCGCCGTTTCGCTCGCGGCGGAGCCCGGCTGGAGCCGGGCCCCGCGCCGACTCAGAGCGCCAGGCCGGGGTTGTACAACGGACGGAAAGCGCAATGGGTGGTGCCGGCGCTCTGGTTGTAGAAATAGTAGCGGCGACAGTCGTTGTCGTAGTTGCTGGTGCCGACGTTGATCCGGTACGGACCGAAGCTGGCGCCCTGCAGGGAAACGAAGGCGCCGTTGTAGAGCAGCGAGAAATGCAGGTGCGGTCCGGTGGAGCTGCCACCCTCGCAGAGCGCGGTGTTGATGTTGCCGGCATAGACGCCGAGCTTGGTGTCGGCGCTGACCTGCTGGCCGTTGCTCACCTGGATCTGGTCCATATGGTAGTAGTTGGTCGCCCAGCCGCTGGGGTGGGTCACCCGTACCTGGCAGCGCGACAGCACCCGTACCGTACCGGCGTGGGCGGCGACCACGCTGTAGGTCGCACTGCCCCAGCGCGGCCAGTCGTAGGACGCATCGAAGGACGAGTACGGATAGCCCGAGCCGGTGTTCGAATGCGCTCCGTTGGGCTGCCAGGAATAGCCCTGGCGCCAGGGCAATTGCATCAGGTTGGATGGCGGCGCCAGCGCGGCCTTCGCCTGGAGTTGCCGGGCCACGCGGTTGCGCGGCTGCAGGAGTTCCGCGGCCGGGGTGCCGAACAGGCGCTGGAAGGTCTGCGCGTAGGCGCCGAGCGGATTGCCGCCTTGCACGGCGGAGGCCTTCGCCCCCTCTCGCAACAGACCGAGCAGCGCGGCCGATGCCGCGTTCAGGCCGTCCTCGCCGACGGCCTTGCGCGCAGCCGCCTGGCGCAACTGGTATTCCTCGAAACCGTAGTAGCGCCGCGACAACTGCTGCAACACGTCGCGGACCTGGGCATCGAAGCCGCGTTTCGCCGACAGCCGTCCCAGCGGCGCCGCCAAGGCGCGCTCGTCCGGCGCCCCCAACGGCCCGGATTGCATGACCATCAGGGTCAGCAACACTTTCGGGTTGATGCTGTAGTAGCCGCTCCAGTGCTCCAGGTATTCGCTCTTGTCGCGCAGCGCCGGCGCATTCACCGCCAGGTAGGCCTCGAGGTCGAACGCCTCGGCGTCGCGACCGTAGAGGAACAGGTCGTCATTCAGCGGCAGGGCCACGCTGGGCAGTTGCAACTGGCCGAGTAACTCCGCCGAATAGCGGAAGGCCGGCAGGCCATCGTCATGGGCATTGGCCGTACCGCCCACGGCGAGCGCCAGCAAGACGAAGAGGAACGGCGAGCGCGGACTCGCCATCGCGCGGGATCTTTTGTGCTGCATGGGTAGCTCCTGGTCATCGAAGGGAAACCTTGAAAGCCAGCAGCCCGGCGACATCGCCTCCGACGGGATAGCCTGGTCCGCTCCGCCGGTATTTCGCCCAGGCCGGGTTGCACGCCGCAGGACCGTGCAACGCCGTCACCCGGGAAGACAACTATCAGCTTTTGCAGTAGATCCGGTGCCCCGCTCCGTCCGGCTGTAAAGCGTGCGGCAGCGCACTCCAACAGAGCCGAATCGATCACAGAACGCCAGGCGTCGGAAATACTTCGATACAGTCTGCGCGCGCTCAGCGTTCCTCGGTGGAGGAGCCGTCGAGCGGATCGCGACGTGCCAGCTCGGCTTCGTCGAGGCCGTGGCCAGCGCCGATCTCGTTGCCATGCACGACCCTCAGGCGCTTGTCCGCGGGCGATTCGCCGCCGCGCTCGGCCGGCGAGCGGGCGCCGCTTTCGTCGATCAGGGTTTCCGGAGCCAGATCGTCCATGCCGACGTTATCCTGGTAACCATCGTCCTCGTCCGGCTGCCCGCCAGCGTGGCCCGCCTCGCGTACCCGCCGCGAGGAAAACTCGGCCTCCACCTCGGCCTCGGGCCGCTCGTCGCCGATCCGCGCCTTGCGCGCCTGGCGGCGCTCGTCGAAATCGAGCTCGCGCATCGAACCCATGCGGTCCTGGATATCATCGATTTCCTGGGGTGTTGTTTTCCGTCGTGTAGCCATGGCGACCTCCGTTACGAATGGCGGGCACGCGCCGGGAATGGCACGCTGCCCTTGTTCGGTCGACCGGCGAGGCGCGGGAAGATTCAGGAAATCCAACCGACGGCGGCCGCCTCGCAATCGCGGCGGCGGGCAAAAAAAAGCCGGATCGGCCCGGGGCGGGCTGGACGATCCGGCGTAATCGAAGCGCGGGACGTCGCGCACCTTGCCGCCGGCACGGGCGGGAGGTGGCGCACAGCGTTTCGCAGGGAATGACCACGGCATCGGCCGGTGGTCCAGGGGGAGTCAGGTCGGCACGGCTTCCTCGAGATAGTCGATGGCCTGGCGCACGGTCTCGATCCGTTCCGCATCGTCATCGGCGATCTCGACGCCGAACTCCGTTTCCAGGGCCATGACCAGTTCGACCACCTCGAGCGACTCGGCACCGAAGTCGTTACGGAAGTCGCTGTCCAGCCGGATGTCGCATTCCTCCACGCCGAACCGGGCGGCTACCAGTTTCCTCACTCTGGTCTCGATGTCGTCCATGCATTGCGGTCCCACTGCCCGGCCCTGGAAAAAAGTGCGGCTACTAAAGCCTCCGTCCCCGCCAGCGACAACTGCCAGATCTGGCAGTGGCGCTGCGCTGGAGCGCGGCCGCCGCAGCGCGCCGGACAATCCGGTGGACGGAGCGCGACGCGAGGATTCGAAGTCCGTCACAGGGCGCTTCCCGGCGTATGCGCAATCACCCGCGCCTTCCCTCGCGGCAGGCTTTCGGGCAGTTCCGCCAGGGCCCGGCGTGCCTGCTCCGGGTCGAGGTAGTCGCCCCGTTCCACCGCGAACAGCTCCTGGCCATCGCGCAGTTCGCGGCGCAAACGCAACGACAGGCCCGGATGCCGCTCGATCAGCGCGCGCATGAAGGCTTCGCTGCTGCCCTCGACCAATCGCACGGCGTAGCGCTGGGGTGACGGCGGCTGCGGCGCGTGCGTGCCCTGGCGAACCTCCAGCACCTCGCCGCCGCGACCGTCGCCCAGGGACGCCGGGTCCGCCAGGCGCGGCTTCTCCATCAGCACCGGGGCTGGAGCCGGATAGCTGCGCGGCGAGCCAATAGGTGCCGGTGCGCCCTGGGCAGCGGGACGCAGGTCGATGGCGCCGGCATCCTCGAACAGCGGGCGCGCCGGTTCGCCGGCGGCACCGCGCAGCAACTGGATGGAACGGTAACGGCCATGGCTGATGCGCTCCAGGCCGGCGGCATCGCGGACGATGCTCGGGCGCAGGAAGACCATCAGGTTGCGCTTCACCCGGGTCTCGCGGGACGAGCGGAACAGCCGGCCGACGCCGGGGATGTCGCCCAGCAGCGGTACCCGCGAATCGCTGCGCAGCAGGTCGTCCTGGATCAGTCCGCCGAGGACGATGACCTGGCCGTCGTCGGCCAGTACGGTGCTCTTGATCGAGCGCTTGTTGGTCACCAGGTCCACCGCCTTCGCCGCCAGGGTGGCGGTTGGCGCGATGGAGGATATTTCCTGCTCGATCTCCAGGCGCAGCATGCGGTCCTCGCCGATGTGCGGCGTGACCTTGAGGGTCACCCCGATATCCTTGCGCTCGACAGTGGTGAACGGATTGCTCGAACCGCTGGCGCTGGTGGTGTAGCTGCCGGTCTGGAACGGCACGTTCTGGCCGACCAGGATTTCCGCCTTCTGGTTGTCCAGGGTCAGCAGGCTCGGCGTCGACAGCAGGTTGCTGCGGCTATTGCGGCTCAGCGCGGTGACCAGCGCGCCGAAATCGCGACTGCCGAGGCCGACTATCGCACCGTCGGGCAGCTCTGCCGGCGGCTTGCCGGCCTGCAACGCGCCCAGCAGGGTGCCGATGGACAACCCGCTGTCGGCGAAGCCAGCGCCGCCGGCGACATGCCCGCTACGCAGCGCCCATTGCACCCCGAGGGCGTCGCCGATCTCGCCGGACAGCTCGACGATCGCCGCCTCCACCAGCAGTTGCGCGCGCGGCACGTCGAGCTGGCGGACGATGTCCTCGAGCAGGCCGACATCCTCCGGGTCGGCGAGGATCACCAGGGCATTCAGCGATTCGTCGGCGCGCACCAGCAGGCCGCGCTTGCCGCTTCCCCGGCCATCCTGGCCCCGCTCGCCGTGCAGCGATTCGCCGATCTCCCCGAGGGTGGCGGCAAGGGTCTTGGCGTCGCCATGGCGCAGGCGGATCACCCGGCTGTTCGCCGACCGCGACGAGGGGACGTCGAGCGACTGCGCCAGCCGCAGCAAGCGCGCTCGCGCCTGCTGCGGACCGAGCAGGACCAGGCGGTTGCTGCGGCTGTCGGCAAGGACCTGGACGGTGGCGGCGCTCTTCCCGGCGGCCGGGGTGACGCTGCGATCGAGCACCTCGGCGATTTCCGCGACCCAGGCATGGCGCATGTCGTAGATGCTGTAGTCATGTTCGCCGGCCCGGTCGAGGCTGCGCACGATCGCCTCGATGCGCTCGATGTTGGCGCGGCGGTCGCTGACGATCAGCGCGTTGGCCGACGGTACGGCGGCCAGATGGCCATGGGCCGGGACCAGCGGCCGGATCATCGGGATTAGTTCCGCCACCGAGGTCTGCTGCGCCTGGACCACCCGCGTCTCCAGGCTGCCCGGCCCATCGCGGACGGTCTTCTGCGCGGCGTCCTGGCGTGCCTCCATGTTCGGCACGATACGCGCCTGGTCGCCCTGCGGCAGCACCGCGTAGCCATGGGTGGCGAGCACCGAAAGGAACAGTTGGTAGACCTCCGCCAGGCTGAGCCGCGCCTGGGATACCACCGTGACCCGTCCCTTCACCCGCGGATCGACGACGAAGGTCTGGCCGCTGATGCTCGATACCTGCTCGATGAAGTCGCCGATCTCGGCATCCTTCATGTTGATCGTCCACTGCTCTTCCTCTTGCGCGGCGGCAGTCTCGGCAGGTGCCGGATGGACCGGCGGCGCCAGGCCGAGGACGGCCAGCGACAGGACCAGGAACAGCGGAGACAGGCGCTGGGCGGAACGGGTACTACAACGTGGCATGGGTGGTTTCTGCCCCTTCGGCTTTGGGGAAATACAGACGTTCTTCATAACCCTGGTCGCGCAGCACCACATGGTCGCGATGAACCGCCAGCAGCACGGTGCCGGGGCGCACTTCGGCGCCCGGCAGGAAGCGCTGCGAGCGCCCGGCCACCGCGATCAGCGCCGCCGAGCGGTCCTCGCGACGCGCCAGGAAGCAGGCCAGCAGGCGCAATTGCAGACGCTCGCCCGCCGTCGCGCCGCGCGGCGACGGAGCGCCACCGAACAAGCCGGCTAACGCCGCGCGCGGGGCCGCTGAAGGGTTGGCTGGCGGCGCCGGGGCCGCTGCGGCGGGCAATTCCGCCAGCTCGCGGCGCAGCGAGCGCGTCTGGCTGGCCAGGCTGGCGCTGAGCAACGCCAGCAGCAGCACGCAAAGCACAGCGGGCGCATGCCCGGCCAGGCTGCGCAGGGAAACGAAAGACGATGGAAGGTGACGCGACATGCAGCAGGCGGATTCCGGCAAACGGGCGCGCTGCATCGACGCGGCTCGCCCAGGGGCGGCGAGCATAAGGGATGGGGCTGTGGCCTACGGCCGCGAAAGGGCAAAACTGTTAAGGCTGCCCGCTTTGATCCTTCGTGGCGGGAACTGGCCCACAAAACGCCAGGCGCGGGAAAGGCCTCAGCGCTTGCCCATCGAACGACGGGTACCGCGCGGCGCCATGCCGGGACGCTGGCCCTTGTCGTGGATCTTCCGCTGCGGATAGAGCTGGGCCTGGTTCTTCTTCGCCAGGGCGGCCTTCAGCAACGCGCTGGCGTCGCTCGGCGCGGCCTGGGCCGGAGCGTCGTCGGAGGAAAGGGTCTGGGGAAGAGCGTCGGGAGCGGAAGCCATGGCGTATCCGGATCGGGGGAAATCGTGGGGACGCGATTATACATGGCTGTCCGGCTGTCCGGCAGCACCTGCCGGCGTATCGCCACGGGTCAACGCAGTTGCCACCAGCCCGGCAGCAACCGGCGCACCTTGGCCTGGGCGAAACGGTCGTCGATCAGGTGCACCACGCCGCGATCGCTGCGGCTGCGGATCACCCTCCCGGCGGCCTGGACCACCTTCTGCAGTCCCGGATACAGGTAGGTGTAGTCGTAGCCGTCACCGAACAGGCGCTGCATGCGCAGGCGGATCTGCTCGTTCACCGGATTCACCTGGGGCAACCCGAGGGTGGCGATGAAGGCGCCGATCAGGCGCTCGCCAGGCAGGTCGATGCCTTCGCCGAAGGCACCGCCGAGCACGGCGAAGCCGATGCCCTCGCCGCCCGCGACGAAGCGCTCAAGGAAGCCTCGGCGCTCCGCCTCGTCCATCCGTGGCGTCTGGCTCCAGCACGGCACCCACGGGTATGCCTGGCGGAAGACGTCCAGCGCCTGCTGCAAGTAATCGAAACTGCTGAAGAAGGCCAGGTAGTTGCCCGGCCGCTGGCGAAACTGCTCGCCGAGAATCGCTGCGATGGGCGCCAGGGATGCCTGGCGCTGCGCATAGCGCGTGGAAACCCGACGCTGTATGTGCACCTCCAGTTGCTCGGCGCTGAATGGCGAGTCCACTTCCAGCCAGGGCGTGCCCGCCGGCAGGCCGAGCAGGTCGGCGTAATAGTCGCGCGGCCCGAGGGTAGCGGAGAACAGCACGGTGGAGCGGCTGGCGGCGAAGCGCTCGGCGAGAAACGCCGCCGGCACCACGTTGCGCAGGCACAGCCGGGCCAGGCTGCGGCCGTTGCGGCCTGGGCGCTTCTCGATGTCGAACAGCGAATGCTCGCCGAACAGCTCGGCGAGACGGCCGAACTGCAGGATCGCGAAGTAGAACTCCTGCAACGCCGGCTCCAGCGCCTGCGGTTGCTCGGCGAGCAGGTCGTTGATCGCCGCCACCGCGTTCTGCAAGGCCAGGAGCAGCTTCTGCGGAGGCTCGTCGTAGGCCTGGTAGTCGTCCGCCTGGGTCTTGGCCAGTTCGTTCCAGGCACGCTGGATGCGCTCCAGCGGTTTCCTCAGGGCCTCCGGGGCGGTTTTGCGCACACCGAGGAAATCGCCCTGGTCGAGTTCGGCGGAATACATCCGCCGGCCGCGCTCCACCAGGTTGTGCGCCTCGTCCACCAGTACCGCCACCCGCCACTGGTTGACCTGGGCCAGGCCATGGAGCATGGCGCCGAGATCGAAGTAGTAGTTGTAGTCGCCCACCGCCAGGTCGCACCAGCGCGCCAGTTCCTGGCCCAGGTAGTAGGGACAGACCCGGTGCGCCAGCGCCACCTCGCGCAACCGCGCCTGGTCCAGCCAGCGCGCCTCCACGGCGGCGGCGCGGGCCGCCGGCAGGCGTTCGTAGAAGCCCTGGGCCAGGGGACAGGACTCGCCGTGGCAGGCCTTGTCCGGGTGCTCGCAGGCCTTGTCCCGCGCCACCAGTTCCAGCACCCGCACCGGCAGTCCGCCGGTCTCCCCTTCCAGGCTACGCAGGGCATGCAGCGCGAGGGCCCGGCCCGGGGTCTTGGCGGCCAGGAAGAACAGCCGGTCCAGGCGCTGCCCGGGCATCGCCTTGAGTTGCGGGAACAGCGTGCCGATGGTCTTGCCGATCCCGGTCGGCGCCTGGGCCATCAGGCAACAACCGGCGGAGGCGGCCTTGTACACCGCCTCCGCCAGTTGCCGCTGGCCGTGGCGGAATTCGGCGTGGGGAAAGCGTAACGCGGCCAGTTCGCGGTCGCGCCGCTGGCGGTGCGCCAGTTCCTGCTCGGCCCAGGCGAGAAACGCCTGGCACTGGCTCTCGAAGAACAGCCGCAGCTCGTCGGCCCGCACCCGCTCGACGAAGCGGGTCTCCTTCTGGCTGCCGACCTCCAGGTAGACCAGCGCCAGTTCGACTTCCTCCAGCTTCCGTTCGGCGCAGAGCAGCCAGCCGTAGACCCTGGCCTGGGCCCAGTGCAGGTGCCGGTGGTTGGCCGGTTGCAGGGCGAGGTCGCCGCGGTGGGTCTTGATTTCCTCCAGGCAGTTCGCCTGCGGATCGTACCCATCCGCCCGGCCGCGCACCTGCAAGTGACGGTAGCGTCCGTCCAGCGCCACTTCGCGCTGGTAGTGAGCGGGGCGCCGGGAGGTCACCAGGGTATGTCCGGCGATGCCTTCCAGGGCGCTGGGCGACGGGGTGAAGCGCAGGTCGAGGTCGCCGCGCTTGGCGCTGAACTCGCAAAGCGCGCGCACCGCCACCTGGTACAGCGCCTCGCCGCCCTGCTCAGTCATCGACATGCCAGCGCACGTAGCAGACCGCCACCGGCATCTCCCGCTCGCGGCAGAATTGCAGCCAGCGCAACTGGTTGTCCTGCAGGCGGTCGCCCGGTCCCTTGACCTCGACCATCCGGTAGCGCCGCTGCGCCGGCCAGAACTGGATCAGGTCCGGCAGGCCGGCGCGGTTGCCCGGGATATCCTCCAGCAGGCGTTCGAACCAGGCGCGCAGGTGGGCCGCCGGCAGGCAATCGAGCGCCTGTTCGAGCAGTTCCTCGCCAAGCAGTTCCCAGTAGACGAAGGGCGACTGCAGGCCGAACTTGTCGCGGTAGCGACAGCGGATCGCGTCGCGGTAGCTGCCGTCCTCCAGCCGTCCCAGGCAGGCCTCGAACAGGGCGGCGCGGCGCTGGCGGAAGTCGGCGCTGTGCAGGTCCGCCGGCGCGCTGTGGAAGGGATGGAAGAACGCCCCGGGAATGGCGGCGAAGATCGCCTCCCAGCAGAGCAGCCCGAACAGCGAATTGATCAGGCCGTTCTCGACGTAGTGCACCGCGCAACCGGGCTCTTCCAGGTGCTCGCGGACCGCCCACTCGACGCTACAGGGTTCGCTCGGGAACGCCAGGCACAGGTCCAGGCGGTCGATTTCCGGAGCCGCCGCCCGCGCCTGTCGCGGCAGGCCGAGCTTGCCTTGCAGGCGCGGCAGCAATCGGGCCAGGCCCTGGCGTTCGGCGTCGCTTTCCGGCGCACAGCTGGCCTCCCGCGCCAATGCATGGGCTTCGGCGAAGCGCTCGCCGCGTTCCAGGCTGCGAATCGCCCGCAGGCGCGCGCCGGGGTGGCTGGATTGGCGATAGAGCCGCTGGGCCAGGTCGAAATCCCGCTGCTTTTCGCAGTGCTGGGCGAACTGGAACAGCAGCTTGACCCGCCGCCCTTCCAGCCAGGGATTGGCGTAGGGTTCGCCCGGCAGGCCGGCGAGCAGTTCCTCCAGCGGCTCGCCGAGGTCGAAGCGCTGGCGGCAGTCGAACAGGTGGAGATAGGCGTCGACGTCGGCACGCAGGCGAAAGCCGCGGGAGTCGGCGGAAAACTCGACGCTTTCGTAACGATAGATACCCAGGTCGGCAAGGACGAACTCCGACCAGTCCTGCCACAGGTTGCCGAAATACATCAACCGCAAGCGGTCGCAGAGCCCCATGCAGCGCAACTCGTAGACCGGTTCGGCGAAGTCGGCCTGCCACTCGCCGAGCCGCCGCGCCTCGGGGAACAACGGCTGGAGCCGCTCCAGCAACGCATCCTTGCGCAGGTTCGCGCGCCCGAGATGGTCCCTGAACAGCTGCGACAATTCGTCCTTCTTCAGCAAGCCGAACAGTTGCGCCAGTTCCAGGGTCGGCTGCGCGTCCACCCAGCCCAATGCCAACAGCGGTTGTACGGCGGCGCGCGTGTCGCCGATCTCGGCATAGGCCAGCTTGCCTTCGCGGAACAGCGTGCCCTTGCGCATCACCATGCGCACCAGCAGGGCCTGGCTGGCCTCGGGCAGCTCGGCGAACGCGGCGATGAAGGCACGTTCCTGATCGTCGAGCAGATCGGCATAGCGTTCGCCGATCCAGGCGAGCACCGCGCGGAAGTTGTGCAGGTAGTAGAAGGGTTCGGGAAGCGCTGGGGAATTCACGGGAAGCGGAGCCTGGTACTGTTCATGCATACAGATACCAGCGCCCCCACGGCTTGGCAATGCGCATCCGATCAAGCGTCGCCGGCCTGACGACGACTATCCAGGCACAAGGCGTTCGTTATATAAAAATATTAACAACGAAACCTGCCCCGTATCGGTCCCGATGAAGAAGATCCGCCAACGCAACCTGCAACTGATCCTCGACGCCGCCTGCGAAGTCTTCGCCGACTGCGGCTTCAGCGCCGCCCGGCTCAGCGACGTCGCCGAGCGCGCCGGCGTGGCGAAGGCCAACGTGCTCTATTACTACCGCTCCAAGGCGCAACTCTACGAGGCGGTGCTGGACAGCATCGTCGAGCCCCTGCTGGAAGCCTCCCGGCCATTCGCCGGCGGCCAGCCGCCCGCCGAGGCGCTACGCGCCTACGTCGACAACAAGATGCGCATCGGCGCCGAGCGGCCGCACGCGGCCAGGGTCTTCTCCTGCGAGATCATGCGCGGCGCGCCGCGCATGCCGGCGCCGCTGCTGGAACGCCTCGACGCCCAGGCGGAACGCAACGCCGAGCGCATCCGCCAGTGGATCGACGAAGGCCTGCTGGCGCCGCTGGATCCGTACCACCTGCTGCTCAACCTGTGGGCGATGACCGAGTCCTATGCCCTTGGCGGCTGGCAACTGGCGCGCCTCACCGGCCAGGCCGGGCTGGACGCAAGCGACTACCGGCAGGCGGCGGAAAACATCGTCCGCCTGGTCTGCGCCGGCTGCCTGGCACTCCCCGGCGAGGCCGCGCCGCGTCGGCGTTTCCGCGCGCTGGCCGGCTGAGCGACTTGCGCCGGATCAATTTCCGCGTAGCGCTATATTCCAAAAGCCATAGCGAACCCCTAAGCTTGCGCCAGCCCCGTCCGCCAACTTCGTTCGCCCCCCCCCACAGGAGCACTCCATGACCACCCGCCTGCCCCAGCTATTGCTCGCCCTCCTCGCCAGCGCCGTATCCCTGGCCGCCAGCGCCGACGAGGTGCAGGTCGCCGTCGCGGCCAACTTCACCGCGCCGATCCAGGCCGTCGCCAAGGAATTCGAGAAAGACACCGGGCACAGGCTGGTTGCCGCCTACGGCGCCACCGGCCAGTTCTATACGCAGATCAAGAACGGCGCTCCGTTCCAGGTTTTCCTCTCCGCCGACGACAGCACTCCGGCGAAACTGGAGCAGGAAGGCGAGATCGTGCCCGGCTCGCGCTTCACCTATGCCATCGGCACCCTGGCACTCTGGTCGCCCAAGGCCGGCTACGTCGACGCCAAGGGTGAGGTGCTGAAGAGTGGCAGCTTCAGGCACCTGTCCATCGCCAACCCGAAGACCGCGCCCTACGGCCTCGCCGCCACCCAGGCGATGGACAAGCTCGGCCTCGCCGCCACGCTCGGGCCGAAGCTGGTGGAAGGCCAGAACATCAGCCAGGCCTACCAGTTCGTTTCCAGCGGCAACGCCGAACTGGGCTTCGTCGCCCTGTCGCAGATCTACAAGGATGGTAAAGTCGCAACCGGCTCGGCCTGGATCGTTCCCGCCGAGCTGCACGACCCGATCCGCCAGGACGCGGTCATCCTCAACAAGGGCAAGGACAACGCCGCCGCCAAGGCCCTGGTCGACTACCTGAAGGGCGCCAAGGCCGCCGCGCTGATCAAGTCCTACGGCTACGAACTCTAAGGCGGGACCTGCATGGCGTTGCCACTCGACAGTACGGACCTGGCGGCCATCTGGCTGACCATCGAGCTGGCTTCGCTCACCACCCTCCTCCTGCTGCTGATCGGCACGCCCATCGCCTGGTGGCTGGCGCGCACCCGCTCCTGGCTGAAGGGGCCGATCGGCGCGGTGGTGGCCCTGCCGCTGGTGCTGCCGCCGACGGTGATCGGCTTCTACCTGCTGGTCAGCATGGGTCCCAACGGTTTCATCGGCCAGCTCACCCAGAGCCTCGGTCTCGGCACCCTGCCCTTCACCTTCGCCGGTCTGGTGGTCGGCTCGGTGTTCTACTCGCTGCCCTTCGTCGTGCAACCGTTGCAGAACGCCTTCGAGGCGATCGGCGAGAAACCGCTGGAGGCTGCCGCGACCCTGCGCGCGAGCCCCGTCGACCGTTTCTTCAGCGTGGTCCTGCCGCTGGCCCGGCCGGGTTTCGTCACCGCCGCGATCCTCGGCTTCGCCCATACCGTCGGCGAGTTCGGCGTGGTGCTGATGATCGGCGGCAACATCCCGGAGAAAACCCGCGTGGTCTCGGTGCAGATATTCGATCACGTCGAAGCCATGGAATACGCCCAGGCCCACTGGCTGGCCGGCGGCATGGTGGCGTTCTCCTTCGTCGTCCTCCTCGCCCTCTATTCGGGCCGGCGCCGCCGGCCGGGCTGGGCCTGAGATGGACGGCCTGCGCCTGCGCTTCCGCCGCGCCTACCCCGGCTTCGAACTGGACATCGACCTGGCTCTTCCCGGTCGTGGCGTGACCGCTCTGTTCGGCCATTCAGGCTCCGGCAAGAGCACTTGCCTGCGCTGTATCGCCGGCCTGGAAAAGGCCGCCGAGGGCGAGGTGACGATCAACGGCGAGACCTGGCAGGACAGCCGCCGCAACCTCTTCGTCGCGCCCCACCGGCGTGCCCTCGGCTACGTGTTCCAGGATGCCAACCTGTTCCGCCACCTGACGGTGCGGCGCAACCTGGCCTTCGGTCTCAAGCGCATCGCCGCCGCCGAACGCCGCGTCGAGCTGGAACAGGCCTGCGCCCTGCTGGGCATCGAGCACCTGCTGGAACGCATGCCGGAACGCCTCTCCGGCGGCGAGCAGCAACGCGTCGGCATCGCCCGGGCCCTCCTCACCAGCCCGCGCCTGCTGCTGATGGACGAGCCTCTGGCATCCCTCGACCTGAAGCGCAAGGGCGAGATCCTGCCCTATCTCGAGCGCCTGCACGAGGAACTGGACATCCCGGTGCTCTATGTCAGCCACTCGCCAGACGAAGTGGCGCGCCTGGCCGATCACCTGGTGCTGCTGGAGAACGGCAAGGTCCGCGCCAGCGGGCCGATCGGCGAAACCCTGGCGCGAGTCGACCTGCCGCTGGCGCTGGACGACGATGCCGGGGTGGTGATCGAGGGCACGGTCAGCGACCACGACCCGGCCTACGGCCTGCTGACCCTGGTCCTGCCCGGCAGCGCGCTGCAAATGCGCGTCGCCCACGCCCCGCTGGCCCCCGGCAAGCGCCTGCGCTTCAAGGTACAGGCGCGCGACGTCAGCCTGAACCTGCGCGACGACGCCCAGAGCAGCATCCTCAACCGCCTGCCGGTACGGGTCCTGGAATTGGTCGATACCGACACCGCGGCCCACGTCCTGGTGCGCCTGGATGCCGGCGGCAATCCGCTGCTGGCGCGGATCACCCGTTACTCGCGGGACCAGTTGCAACTACGACCCGGCCAGCTGTTGTGGGCGCAGATCAAGTCGGTGGCGGTGCTCGCCTGACCCCGGCCTCGCCTGCGGCGCCTAGACCCTGGGCCAACGGTAGCGGATCAGCCGGCCCATCCGCCGCAGGAAGGCGAAGCCGTTGTAGATCGGCAGCATCAGCCGCGACGACTGCGGCAGCTTGGCGACGTCCTGCGGGTCATAGTCGGTGACCTCCTCGATGAAACGCAGGGCCGGATGCCACCGCTCGAGTTCGCGCGGGTCGTCGATGCTCCAATGCACCTGCGCCCCGGTCTCGCGCAGCGGCGGATACAGGCGCAGCAGCATGATGCCGAGGCGGCCGTAGCCGTCGAACAGCAGCTCGCCGCTACCCAGGTGGTCGACCAGGCGTTCCACCAGGCGTCGCACCTGGGACTCCCGCAGATAGGGCATCAGCCCCTCGGCCAGGACCAGGGCGGGCCGCTCGCGCGGCACCCCTTGCAGCCAGCCGTCGTCGTCCACCGAGTGGCGCAGCGCCCGATAGGCGCCGGCGCGCGGCGGGTAGAGTCGCTCGCGCAGGTCCATGACCTCCGGATAGTCGAGGTCGAACCAGGGCAGCTCGGCCGGCGGGTCGACCCGGTAGATACGGCTGTCCAGGCCGCAACCGAGGTTGAGCACCTGCCCCTCGGGATGGCGGCCGAGGAACTCGCGGCAGGCCTGGTCGAAGTAATGCGAGCGCATGGCCAGGGCCCGTTCGTTGCCCTTGCCGAGGGCGACCCTGGAGAAGTCGAAGTCGATCTGCCGCACCGCCGCCTCGGCGAAACGGTCATGGAGGATGGAATCGTCCAGGCGGCTATCCAGCGCCTTGGCGTAGAGGGTGATCAGGAGCGTCTGCTTTTCTCCGGTGAGGGTAATGCGGTGGCCGGGCATGAAAACCTCCTGCGGGCACGCGTGCCTCTTCAGTCCTTGCCGAAAACATCGCTATGCTTCGGCAATGATTGCCCTGGAGTCACGAATGAAAGCCAACTCCGATGAACTGCAAAGCTTCGTCAGTGTAGTCGACAGCGGTTCCATCAGCGCCGCCGCGGAACAGATGGGACTGACCGCCTCGGCCGTCAGCCGGACCCTCTCGCGCCTCGAGCACAAGCTCGGCACCACCCTGCTCAACCGCACCACCCGGCGCATGGAGCTGACCGAGGAAGGCCGCTACTTCCTCGACCAGGCACGGCAGATCCTGCAGCAGATGGAGGCGCTCGAGGAACGCCTGGCCCTGCGCCGGCAGAGCCCCGCCGGGCGCCTGCGGATCAACGCCGCCTCGCCCTTCATGCTGCACGCGGTGGTGCCGCACATCGGCGAGTTCCGCCGGCTGTACCCGGACATCCAGCTCGAACTCAACACCAACGACCTGATCATCGACCTGTTGGAGCAACGCACCGACGTGGCGATCCGCATCGGTGCGCTCAGCGACTCCACCCTGCACGCGCGGCCGCTGGGCGCCAGCCGCCTGCACATCCTCGCCAGCCCGGAGTACCTGGCCCGCCACGGCACGCCGGCGAGCATCGAGGGGCTGCGAGGGCACACCCTGCTCGGCTTCACCCAGCCCGAGCATCTCAACCGCTGGCCGGTGGTGCACGCCGACGGCGATCGCCTGGAGATCCAGCCGGATATCTCTGCCTCCAGCGGCGAGACGCTCCGCCAACTGGCCCTGAGCCACCAGGGCATCGCCTGCCTGGCCAGCTTCATGACCGACCGCGATATCCAGGATGGGCGCCTGGTGCCGCTGTTCGCCGAACAGATGAGCGAATACCGGCAACCGATCCACGCCGTCTACTATCGCAACTCGCAACTGGCGCTGCGCATCCAGTGCTTCCTCGACTTCATCCAGCAGCGCCTGGGCGCCTGAGACCGACCGTGAACGAATCCCTCGATTTCTCGCCCTACCTCGAGCGCTGGGCGTTGCAACCCGACGGCGAGCCCTTCGCCACCCACAGCAGCCGCCTGCTGCCGGTGCGCCATCGCGGCGCAGCGGCGATGCTGAAGATATCCAGTGCCGAAGAAGAGCGTTTCGGCCACGTACTGCTCAACTGGTGGGACGGCCAGGGCGCGGCCAGGGTGCTGGCCTACGACCACCAGGCGCTGCTGATGGAGCGTGCCACCGGCGGGCGCTCGCTGCTGGAAATGGTCAGGCGCGGCGACGACGACGAGGCTACGCGTATCCTCTGCCAGGCCATCGAACGCATCCATGCCCCGCGCCCGGGTCCGTTGCCGGAGCTGACCCCGCTGGAGCGCTGGTTCGACTCGCTGTATGCCGCCGAGCGCCGCTACGGCGGGCTCTACGTCGACTGCGCGAATGCCGCCCGCTACCTGCTGGAGACCGCTCGCGAACAGCGCCCGCTGCATGGCGACATCCACCACGGCAATGTGCTCGACTTCGGCGAGCGCGGCTGGCAAGTCATCGACCCCAAGCGGCTCTACGGCGAGCGCGGCTACGACTACGCCAACCTGTTCACCAATCCCGACGCGAAGACCGCCCAGGCGCCCGGCCGTTTCGAGCGCCAGCTGGAGATCGTAATCGCCGCCAGCGGCCTGCAGCGCCGCCGCCTGCTGCAATGGATCCTGGCCTGGACCGGACTCTCGGCGGCCTGGTTCGACGAGGACGGCAGCCGCGAGGAGACCGAAGCCGAGCTGGCCATCGCCCGCCTGGCCCTGGCAAACCTCGCTCGAACGCCTGCGCAATGAACTGTGCGGCGGCTCCCGCGCTCCAACGCGAGGCACTGTTCCGCCGCCGCGATCCGGTGTCAAATACACACCCCGCCAAGATGGCGGTGCCCACCACCCAGTAAGGAAACCCAAGATGGCCGGAGCCAGCCTCCTCACCCTCCTCGACGATATTGCCGCGGTGCTCGACGACGTCTCGCTGATGACCAAGGTCGCCGCGAAGAAGACCGCCGGTGTCCTCGGCGACGACCTGGCCCTCAACGCCCAGCAGGTCACCGGGGTCAACGCCGACCGCGAACTGCCGGTGGTCTGGGCGGTAGCCAAGGGCTCGCTGCGGAACAAGGCGATCCTCGTCCCCGCCGCGCTGTTGATCAGCGCCTTCGCGCCCTGGGCGGTGATCCCGCTGCTGATGCTCGGTGGCGCCTACCTGTGCTTCGAAGGCTTCGAGAAGATCGCCCACAAATACCTGCCCCATGACGACGAGCACGCCGACGAGGCAGCGCTGGCGGCCAATGTCGACGTGGCCGCCCTGGAAAAGCAGAAGATCGGCGGCGCGATCCGTACCGACTTCATCCTCTCCGCGGAAATCATCGCCATCACCCTGGGTACCGTCGCCGAGTCCAGCTTCACCACCCAGGTACTGGTGCTGGTCGGCATCGCCCTGGTGATGACCATCGGCGTCTACGGCCTGGTCGCCGGCATCGTCAAGCTGGACGACGCCGGCCTCTACCTGTCCAGGCGCGACAGCGGCTTTGCCCAAGGGCTCGGCGGCGCCATCCTGCGCACCGCGCCATACCTGATGAAAGGCCTGTCGGTGGTCGGCATGGCGGCGATGTTCATGGTCGGCGGCGGCATCCTCACCCACGGTATCCCGGTGGTCCACCACGCCATCGAACAGGCCGCGCAGAGCGTCGCCGGCATCGCCACGCTGGGCCCGCTGCTGGCGGCGATCACCCCGACCCTGCTGAACTTCCTGTTCGGCATCGTCGCCGGCGCGGTGGTCCTGGCGGGGGTGCTGCTGGTCAAGCGCCTGCTGCCGAAGAAGAAAAAGACTGGCTGAGCCTGCCATCGCCGGCAGCGCCATCGCGGAGGGCGGATAGCCGCCCTGGCGCGCATCCCACGAAGCGGTTGTGCGCCCTGCCCCGGAAGTCCCCCTCCGTTACAATTCAATAATTTTGCACTGTAATAGCAACATTATTCGTTGGAGACGAATAAAGCTCCCCTCCTAGAATGGCCACCAGTGCCATGAGCCGTCTGTTCCGAGCCTTCCAGACGAAGATCCGACCTCCGCACTCCATCGACCCGGCAACGGGATACCCAGAAGAATACCGATAACCCAACGAGGACCCGAGGGTCGCGCCTGCTCGCCAGCCGGCCGGACCCCGGGGCCCGGCGTGCCAGCGACCATGAACGATACGGATAGCAGAAAAGATCCGGACGGCTACAACTACGACGTCGTCCGCCAGTTCACCTTGATGACCCTGGTCTGGGGCATCCTCGGCATGGGCCTGGGGGTGTTCATCGCCGCCCAACTGGTCTGGCCGGCGCTCAACCTCGACCTGCCCTGGACCAGCTTCGGCCGCATCCGCCCGATCCACACCAGCCTGGTGATCTTCGCCTTCGGCGGCAGCGCGTTGTTCGCCACCTCCTTCTACGTGGTGCAGCGCACCAGCGGCGTGCGGCTGATCTCCGATGCCCTGGCGCGCTTCGTGTTCTGGGGCTGGCAGGCGGCGATCGTGGGGATGATCGTCAGCTACCCGCTGGGCTATACCACCTCCAAGGAATACGCCGAGATGGAATGGCCGCTGGCGCTGTGGATGGCGATCGTCTGGGTGGTCTATGCCTACCTGTTCTTCGGCACCATCGCCCGTCGCAAGGTGAAGCACATCTACGTCGGCAACTGGTTCTACGGCGCCTTCATCATCGTCACCGCGATGGTCCATATGGTGAACCACGCATTGCTGCCGGTGAGCCTGGGCAAGTCCTACTCGGCCTATTCCGGCGCCACCGACGCGATGATCCAGTGGTGGTACGGGCACAGCGTGGTCGGCTTCATCCTCTCGGTCGGCTTCCTCGGCATGATGTACTACTTCGTGCCCAAGCAGGCCGGGCGACCGATCTACTCCTATCGCCTGTCCATCGTGCATTTCTGGGCGATCATCTCGATCTACATCTGGGCCGGCCCGCACCACCTGCACTACACCGCGCTACCGGACTGGGCGCAGTCGCTCGGCATGGTGATGTCGCTGATCCTCCTGGCACCGAGCTGGGGCGGCATGATCAACGGCATGATGACCCTCTCCGGGGCCTGGCATAAGTTGCGCGACGACCCGATCCTGCGCTTCCTGGTGGTGTCCCTGGCGTTCTACGGCATGTCCACCTTCGAAGGCCCGATGATGGCGATCAAGACGGTCAACTCGCTGTCCCACTACACCGACTGGACCATCGGCCATGTCCACGCCGGCGCCCTCGGCTGGGTGGCGATGATCTCCATCGGCACGCTCTACCACATGATCCCGAAACTCTGGGGCCGCGAGCGGATGCACAGCGTCGGCCTGATCAACGCGCACTTCTGGCTGGCCACCATCGGCACCGTGCTGTACATCGCCTCGATGTGGGTCAACGGCATCACCCAGGGCCTGATGTGGCGGGCGGTCAACGAGGACGGCACGCTCACCTACTCGTTCGTCGAGGCGCTGGTGGCCAGCCATCCGGGCTACGTGGTGCGCCTGCTCGGCGGCGCCACCTTCGCCAGCGGCATGCTGCTGATGGCCTACAACACCTGGCGGACCCTGCGCAGCGCGCAGGAGCAGCGGCAGCCGGTCCTGGCGGCCGGCCAGGGGGCCTGAACATGCTGTTGTCCCTGCTGTGCCTCCCCACCCTGGTGCTCGGCATCGCGCTCAGCCTCGCCGGCAGTACCCGCGAGGAACGCGAGCAGGCCGCCCTGCTGCCGTTCGCCGACGATCCCGAGGCCGCCCGCCGGGTCGCCCGGAATACCGGCAAGATCTGCCGGCAGGTGGTCCGCCCCCTCGAGGAATCCCGCGAGGCCGCCGGCCCGCCGTTCCTCGCCTGAACCGACTCCATCATCCAGGGATGGATGCCTCCAGCACGAAAGTGCCTTACGGGGCCGGCAACGGCCCCTTTCTTTCGCTTCGAAGAGTTCCATGAACGACTCCCCCAGCACCGCCGTACGCACCTGGCTGAAAGGCTTCCGCCCCCTGACCCTGAACGCTCGACCGCGCGACTGCCTGCGCGCCGGACTCGGTGCCTGCATCGGCGCGCTCGCCGCGGTATTCGCCTGCCAGGCGTTGTTCGGCAGCGAACTGGCGCTGCGCCTGGCAGCGCCGCTCGGCGCATCCGCCGTACTACTGTTCGCCCTCGCCTCCAGCCCCCTGGCGCAACCCTGGTCGATGCTCGGCGGCAACCTGGTCGCCGCCCTGGCCGGCGGCCTCAGCGCCTACTGGTTCGGACACGATCTGGCCCCGGCCCTGGTCGGCATGGCCCTCGGCATGCTGCTGATGTTCGCCCTGCGCTGCCTGCATCCGCCGAGCTGCGCGCTGGCCCTGAGCGTGGCCCTCAACCCGTCCCTGAGCGAACTCGGCATCGACGTGGTCTGGCCGATCCTGCTCTCCACCCTGGTGCTGATCGGCTGCGCGCTGCTCTACAACAACCTGATGCGCTCTCCCTACCCGCGCCCCTACCAGTCGCCGCGGGCCAATCTCCATGGCACCCGCGACCTGGCGCCGAGCGCGCGTACGGACTTCTCCGCCCGGGACCTGGACCAGGCGCTGCAGGACTTCGGCGAATACGTCGACATCACCCGCGACGACCTCGAGCGACTGATCCACCATACCGAGCGCTACGCCTTGCGCCGGCGCATGGGCGAGCTGACCGCGGCACGGATCATGTCCCGCGACGTGCAGACCGCCAGCACCGAGACCTTCATCGACGACGCCTGGAAGCAGTTGCAGGAACACCGTCTGAAGGCCCTGCCGGTGCTCGACGAGCATCGGCGGCTGGCCGGCATCGTCACCCAGAGCGACCTGCTCAAGCACTTCCGCCCCGACGGCAGCCCGTTCAAGCGCCTGCGCTTCCTGCGCGGGACCAAGCTGAAGACGATCATGACCACCCCGGTGGTCTGCGTACAGGCCGACACCCACGCCGTCGAACTGGTCTCGCTGCTATCCGACGAAGGCCTGCACTGCCTGCCGGTGCTCAACGAGGCCGGCTACCTGGTCGGCATCGTCAGCCAGACCGACCTGATCGCCGCGCTCTACCGCAACTGGCTGCAGCACCTGGGCCAGGCCGATCAGATCACGTAGTCCCAGCGCTGCGACCAGTCGCTGTCCTCGCGGACCACTTCGCGCAGCAACTGGAACGCATGGCGCAGGGTCGGCGACAGGCGCTCGCGGGAGTACACCAGGTAGGTCGGGTAGGCGAACTCCGGCGCCTGCTCGACCCGTTGCAGGGTGCCGCCATCCAGGTAGCTGCTCACCACCCGGGTACGGAAATAACCGCTGCCGCCGTTCTGCATGATGTACTGCAGGGCCAGCGGACCGAGGTTGCAGGCTAGCGCGGCCTTGGCCCGGTCCGGCAGCGCGGCATCGTGCTGGCTGCGGAAATCCGGGCCCCAGTCGACATACAGATAAGGCTCCGCGGATAGCACGGAACGCACCATCACCAGCTTTTCCTCCAGCAACTGCTCGACCTGCAGCCCCGGCCAGTATTCCGGCTGGTAGACCAGCGCGGCGTCCAGCGCGCCCTGCTCCAGTTGCTTGAGCAGGTCGGCACCCTGGCCGATCTCGACCCGCACGGCGTGGCCGGGAATCGCCTCGCGCAGGCGCCGCATCCAGTTAAGCAGCAGCGGATTGCACAGGCTGACCTCGCCGCCGAGGTTGAGCAGGTTGCGGAAGCCGTCCGGCAGCGGCAGGTCGCGTCGCGCCGCATCCCAGGTCTGCACCAGTTGGCTGGCGTAGCCGAGGAAGTGCTCGCCGTCGGCGGTCAGGCGCGCGCCCGCGCGGTTGCGCACGAACAGCCGGCAGCCGAGTTGCCCTTCGAGGTTCTGGATGCGCGCGGTGACGGCGGTCTGGGTCAGGTGCAGGCGTTCCGCGGCAGCGACGAAGCTACCGCTGCGGGCGATCTCCAGGAAGGTACGGGCGAGGTCGATATCCATGCGAAGCGGTCCGCTGCCACAGGTGGGCCGCCATTCTAGGCTGTGCAGGCGCGGGCGGCGAGCGCAAGGCGGCCTGGCCGCCCTCCTGGAGTTCTGCGACAAAACACCGCGCCTAGCCGCTTCGGCACGCTAAAACCCTTCGAAAAAGCGACAACCTGTTGCACAAACGCGCCACGCCGTGACTTTTTCGCTTTCGAAAGCATCAGTTAGCGTGACCGAACACGGTGGAGCCGGGAAGCGCCACCCATGTTCCACACAGACATGAACGAGAGAGACCGACTCCCATGAACGCTACGCTCCGTTTCAACGAGGCTTTGCTGATCACCGGGCGCGCCTTCCAGCCATACCAGTGCGTTGCCTGGTCCGAGCTAGGCAGTGACGGCGGCCTGAGCCTGTCCGTAGTCGATCGCACTGGCACCCGCCTGCTGGGCCGTGCACGCATTCCGAGCTCCGCCTACTCCGATCCGGAGCAGCTTGCCGGCCTGCTGCAACAGGCACGCGAAGAACTCAGCCACAACGGCTACAACCTGCAGGACTGGAGTATGCCCAGCCAAGGCTGAGCCGCTCCATACGACGAAAGGCGCCCATGGGCGCCTTTTTCGTTTCCTCTATTCGAGGCGGTCGTGCTGCCGGAACGCCACGCGCACCGCGTTGCGCCCTGCATCCTTGGCCTCGTAGAGCGCGCGGTCGGCCTCGCGATAGAGCGCGTCCAGGCCCATGCCGGAGGTCGAATAGGCCACCCCCAGGCTGATGGTCAGGCAGGGGCCGGCGCTGGAGCCCAGGTGCTCGATGCCCAGCGCCTCCACCGCCTGCCGCAGGCGCTCGGCGATGGCCAGGGTGTTGCCCTCCTCGCTGTCGTAGAGCAACACGGCGAACTCCTCCCCGCCCAGGCGCGCGGCGATATCCAGCGGCCGCCGCGCGCCCTGCCGGAGCACGACGCCAAGCTGGCGCAGGGCGGCATCGCCGGCCGGATGCCCGTAGTGGTCGTTGTAGGCCTTGAAGTCGTCGACATCCACCAGGATCAGCGCCACTCCCTTTTCTTCGCGGGCGCCCTGCTCCAGGGCCCGCTGGGCGAGCAGCTCGTAGTAGCGTCGGTTGACCAGGCCGGTGAGGCTGTCCTGTTCGGCCATCATGCCCAGCAGCCGCCGGCCGAGGAACTGCTCGCGCTGGGCGTAGTCCTGCAGGTACAGGGCGAACGAACAGATCAGCACCACCAGGCCGTTGTAGAGCGTATTCAGCAGGTTGGTACGCAGGTTCTCTTCGCCGCCGAAAAGCAGGAATACCGCCAGGTTCAGGGCCAGGCACAGCAACGCCAGGCGCACGCAGGCCCAGAACGCCAGGCCGAGCGGGAAGAACACCGCGAGGATACCCAGGGTCGCGCCCAGTTGGGTGAAGCGCGGCACCCCATGCCACTCGAACAGCACGTCGCAGGCCAGCACCGCCAGGTTGATCAGCAGCAGGCAGTAGGGCGCGATGGCATCGCCGACCTTGCGCAGGCTGGGCAGGAAGGCCGCCGGCCAGACCACCAGCAGCAGGCCGATCATTCCCAGGCGCACGCCCAGCAGTTGCTCGAACAGGCTGGGGTGCAGGCGGATGTCCACCATCATCCAGTCGGCCACGATGAACAGCGCCCAGATCAGGAACGCCACCCCGATGGCAGCGCGCCGCTGCATCAGCGAGTTCCAGCTGAGAAACTCGCGAAACTCGTTTTCCAGCTCCTTTTCGAACCGCAACCAACGAAAGCCGTTGCGCAACTGGCGCGCATACGGATTATCCGGCAGACCAGCCTGTACCAGGCTGTCGCGTGCAAGCATGCTGACTCCCCTACCTCGGACCGAACGCTGAAACAGGCCTGGACGACAATACCCTGGCGCCTCTGCAGCGATGAGTCAAAAAGCCATCACCCGTTACCAGACAATAGGGCATGCGGCGTGCCGAGGCGATACCAACCATCGGCGCAGCGGGACGCCCCGGCGAGCGAATGGCAAGATCCGTGGGCCGACTGGCATTGCGGCCAGGCCCGAAGGACGCCAGACTGCCGCCATCGCCATGAGGTTGTGCCATGCCCGAACCGCGCCTGATTGCCTGCCTGATCTATCCCGACGTGATGAGCCTGGACGTGACCGGACCGCTGCAGGTATTCGCCTCGGCCAACGTCGAACGCCAGCGCCAGGGCCTGCCGCCTTTCTACCGGATACAGGTGCTCGGCGAGCGTAGCGAAGCGGTGCCCAGTTCCGCGGGCATCCGCATCTGCGCCGACCTCGCCTGGCGCGACTGTCCGCCGGAAAGCCTGGACACCCTGTTGGTGCCCGGCGGCCTCGGTGTCGAGGCGCAGACCCGCAACGCCGACCTGCTCGCCTGGCTGAAAGCCGCCGAACCGTGCATACGGCGGCTCGGCTCGGTGTGTTCGGGAGCGCTGATCCTGGCCGCCGCCGGGGTTCTCGACGGGCGCCCGGCGACCACCCACTGGGCCGACGTGGCGACGCTGCGCCAGGGGTTTCCCGGCGTCCATGTGCAAGGCGACCGCCTGCACACCTACGACCCGCGGTGCCGCGACGGCGACGCCCACATCTTCACCTCGGCCGGCGTCACGGCGGGAATCGACCTGGCCCTGGCGCTGGTCGAGGCCGACCTCGGCCGCAGCCTGGCGCTCAGCGTCGCGCGACGCCTGGTGATGTTCCTCAAGCGTCCTGGCGGCCAGGCCCAGTTCAGCGCCTGGCTGACCCCGGAACCGAGCCGCACCCCGCGCCTGGCCGCGCTGCTGGAGTGGATTCCCGCCAACCTCGCCGGCGACCTGTCCCTGGAAGCCCTCGCCGACCAGGCCTGCATGAGCCCGCGTACGCTGTCCCGGGTATTTCTCCAGGAACTGGGCGTGGCGCCCGGTCGCTACGTCGAGCGGGTTCGCCTGGAGGCCGCGCGCGCCCTGCTGCAGGACGCCCAGGCGTCGATCGCCACGGTGTCCCGGCTGTGCGGCTTCGGCCATCCGGAAAACCTCCGGCGGACGTTCCACAAGCATCTTTCGGTCAGCCCCCAGGAATACGCCGAACGCTTCGGCATGCTGGCCTGACGCTCCCACCGAGGACCTTCCCATGCTGGAACTGCGCCCCAACTGCGAGTGCTGCGACCGCGACCTGCCCGGCGACAGCGGCGACGCGCTGATCTGCACCTTCGAGTGCACCTTCTGCCGCGATTGCGCGACGACCCGCCTGGGCGGCCAGTGCCCGAACTGCGGCGGCGAACTGCTGGCCCGGCCAAGGCGTCCGCGGGATGCGCTGGTCCGTCAGCCTGCCTCCAGCCGACGCGTCGTCAGGCCCGGCGGTTGTCCGGAGTGACGCCATGCTGCTACGCAACCCGACCCTGCTCCTGCTGTTCTGCGGCCAGGCCCTGTACTGGTCCTGCTCGCTGATCGGCATAACCCTGACCGCCCTGGTCGGCGTCCAGCTGGCGCCGTTGAACAGCCTGGCTACCCTGCCCCTGGCCCTGCTGGTGCTGGGCAACCTGCTGGCGGTGCAGCCGTTGTCGCACTTCATGCAGCGCCACGGCCGACGTCCCGGGCTGATGCTCGGCGCCGGCGGCGGCGTGCTCGGCGGCCTGGTCTGCGCCGCCGGTGTCTGGACTGGCGATTTCCTCTGGTTCTGTCTCGGCGCGCTGGGCATCGGGGTCTACCAGGCCTCGGCCATGTACTACCGGTTCGCCGCGCTGGAGGCGGTGGATGCCGGGCGGAAAGGCCGCGCCAGCGCCTACGTGCTCGCCGGCGGAGTACTCGCCGCGCTGCTGGCGCCGAGCCTGGCGCTGTGGTCGCGCAACGCGCTGGCCCAACCCTTCGTCGGCGCCTATCTGCTGATCGCCGCGCTGGCCCTCGCCGGCCTGCTGCTGATGGCTCTGCTCCGCGAAGGCCAGGCGCCACGCCCGGCACGACTCGCCTGGCGCGACATAGGCGGCCTGTTGCGGCGGCCGGTGGTCCGCGCGGCCATCGCCTGCACCGCGACCGGACACGGATTGATGATCCTGATCATGAACGCCACGCCGCTGGCCATGAGCTTCTGCGGCCTGCCGCTGGAACAGTCGAGTCGGGTCATCCAGTGGCACGTGCTGGGAATGTTCCTTCCGGCGTTCTTCGCCGGACCGCTGGTCGACCGCATCGGCAACCGTCGCGTCGCCCTGCTCGGCGCGTTCCTGCTCGCCGCAAGTGCCGGCATCGCCCTGGACGGGCAGTCGGTCACGCATTTCCTGCTCAGTTCGCTGGCCCTGGGCAGCGGCTGGAACCTGATGCTCATCGCCGGCACCACCCTGCTCGGCGAGGGCCACGCCGAAAGCGAGCGCGGCGCCGCGCAAGGATTGATGGAGCAAGGCAACAGCCTGGTGGCGGCGCTGATGTCGTTCGGCTCCGGCGCCCTGATCACCAGCCTTGGCTGGAACGCGGTGAACCTGCTGGTCTGGCCGGCGCTGCTGGTGGCGCTGGCACTGCTCTGGCCGGTACGACGAACGCGGACGCTGTCGCGCTGAAACGCCGGCAACGAAAAAGGCGACCTTGCGGTCGCCTCTTCTGCTTTACGGAAACGCCTCAGTAGTAGGCGTTCTCCTTGTTGCTGTGGTCGGTCACGTCACGCACGCCCTTCAGTTCGGGAATACGCTCGATCAGGGTCTTCTCGACGCCATCCTTGAGGGTCATGTCGACCATCCCGCAGCCCTGGCAACCGCCGCCGAAACGCAACACGGCGATGTTGTCCTCGACCACGTCGACCAGGCTCACCTGTCCGCCGTGGCTGGCCAGCCCGGGATTGATCTCGGTCTGCAGGTAGTAGTTGATGCGTTCGGTGATCGGGCTGTCCTCGTTGACCATCGGCACCTTGGCGTTCGGCGCCTTGATGGTCAGCTGGCCGCCCATGCGGTCGGTGGCGTAGTCCACCACCGCATCTTCGAGGAAGGGCTCGCTGACCGCATCGATCCAGGCAGTGAAGTCCTTCAGGGCGATGGCGGTGTCCTCGACCTTTTCCTCGCCCGGCTTGCAGTAGGCGATGCAGGTTTCCGCGTACTGGGTACCCGGCTGGGTGATGAAGATACGAATGCCGATACCCGGGGTGCTCTGCTTCTCCAGCAACTCGGCCAGATACGCTTGGGCAGCTTCGGTAATGGTGATGGCGCTCATGGCAACTCCTCGCAAATATGCCGACAGTTTACGCCAATCGGTACTTGCGGATAAAGCCCTAGTAAATTAGTAGGAATAATTCGCGATAACCGACCCGCCCCTTGTGGAGCGGGTCGCGAGACTCAGAGGTTCTCGTAGCGGTTCATGTCCAGTGCGCCCGCCTCGACCGGCTCGGTTTCGCGGATGTACGCCTCGAGATCGTGGAAGTAGCTCCAGAACTGCGGATTGCTGCGGCGCACGCCCCAGCGTTCGACCACCTTGTCGAAGTCCTCGCCGCTCTTCGCCGCCTCCAGGGCGCCGACGAAGGCCTCGGCATCCGTCGCCGGCAGATCGAACATGAAGTTCGGGTAGCTGGACAGCACGCCCGGGTAGATCGTCAGGGTGTCCAGGCCCGGCTGGTAGCGCAGCGACTCGCCGAGCATGAAGGCGACATTGCTGTGCGCGCGGTTGCGCAGCACGGTATAGACCTCGCGCTTGCCGCTGGACGTACGTAACCGCAGCATGGTCGCCTCGGGGAAGCGCTCGATGACCTTGAGGCCGGCCGCCGGCCGGCTCACCAGGCGACTGAAGGCCTGCTCGGCGTCCTGCAGTTCGCGGTCGATGCCCGGTCGATAGCAGTTGCCGTCCAGGCAGCGGTTGATCGGGTCGGGACGCGCATTGAGGTCGCCGTAGCGACGCAGCAGTTCTTCGGCGAAGGCCTTCTTCGGCTGCTTCTCCGGCAATCCCAGCGCGCTCGGCGTGTCGTCGTCGAAGGCCTGGTAGTCCATCCACATCTTCAGCTTGCCGCTGTTCTGGTACCAGTCGTCGAGCAACGGCTGGCGCGCGTCGACCGGCATCAGGCGGAGGAAGTTCTGCTCGGCGCCGTTGCGGATCAGGTCGAAGTACAGCCGCGTCTGCGCCTGGTGCGAGACGTTGCCGAAGACATCGAAGTTCACCACCAGCCCGTAGTAGGTTCGCTCGAACAGCGGGTAGTCCATCAGCCACAGGGTCTGCGGTACCTCGCCAAGCAGGCCCTTGCGCACCGAGGCGCTGTCGAACTGGCGGAAGATGCTCAGCAGGGCGTTGTCGTTGCCGTGCCAGAGCGTGTTCCAGGTCGGCGGCGGCGCGTCGGCGTAGACGTCCTGGCGCAGGTCTTCGTACTCGTTGCGCTTGTCCCGGTAGGCGCTCCACAGGCCGAGCAGGTTCTTCAGCTCGTCGATCTGCCCCGGCAAGGCCAGCAGCGGCTCGCTCTGCGCGCGGAAGTTGGCGTCGGTGACGAACAGGTCCTGCTCGGGGTCCTGGAATACCACCCAGAAGTTGTCGCGGATCACGTCGGTGGCGATCTGTCCACGGCACACCGGCCCGCGGATGAAGGTACGGGTGAAGTATTCGGCGTTGTCCAGCATGAACTGGTAGCGCGCCCGTGGCGGGATCGCGGCAAAGGTGGCGAACGGGTTGGCGCGGCTCTGCACGCCGTAGCCGGGAACCTTGTCGGTGTTCCACTGGGTGCCGAAGAACAGCTCCTGGACGCGCTCCAGCTTCTTCGCCGTCAGCGGATAGGTGATGTGCGTCTTGTGTACGATCACGCCCTGGATCGGCCAGAGGCGGTAATAGAAGCTGTTGCCCGGATCGTCGTTGGGACGCCGGGTCGGGATCGGGTCGATCGGCTGGCCGCTGGGCGTGCGCGAACGCACCAGCTGGAAGAAGTGGCCGGGCGCGCCCTGCTCCGGGAAATACAGGTGCGCCAGGAACAGGTGCTCGTAGAGCCAGCGCGAGACCAGGCTCTGCTTGGCCCCAGGCTGGTTGAGGAAACGCTCCCAGCTGGCCACCTGGCGCGCCTCGGCGGCGGTCGGCCGCAACGGCTGCTGGTCGACCGGGGCGCCCGCGGCCAGCCACTTCTGCAAGGTGGCGTATTCGTCGTCGCTCAGCCCGGCCACCGCGAAAGGCATGCCGGAACCTGGGTTCTTGCGGATGAACGCATCGATGCTGGCCGGCGTCGGGCACTGGTTGGCGCGGTTGATCGAAATGTCCAGGCCTTCGGGGATCTTCGCATTCGGCTGCAACGGCTGGCTGTGGCCAAGCTCGAGCATCCGCGCCATCAGTGCGGCCTGGCCGTCCTGCGGTTCGAGCACCGACCAGAAGTCCTTGCGCCGCCAGGCGTCGGCACCGTGCGCATCGAGGTACAGGCGGGTGGTTTCCTGCGCCTTGGTCCGCGTGCCGTCGTAGACCGGCAGTTGGTTGGCGCCGCGCTGCGCGCCCTCGGCGCTGCTCAGGTTGAGCTGGCAGGGCGAATCGTAGCAGGCGTGGCAGGCGACGCACTTGGCGGTAAAGATCGGCTGGACGTCACGGCTATAGGAAATTTCAGCAGCGGAAACAGACTGGATAAAAGACGACAAAACGAAGGCCAACCCAACCAACGGTCTTGGCAACATGAACCACTCCTCACTCGGCGACGGGCGATTCTAGCAAACCCGCCTCTCTGCGCCGCACTTTCACAACGGCGGGCGAACGCGCCCCGGATATGAGCCGCCATTTCGCCAGCATTCCACCGGCTTCGGCCGCCACGTATGCTAGCCGGGCTCCCAGGCCCGCCCTGGCGATCAAGGACGATGACTTCGAGGAAACAGGGATATGTTTCGACTCGCCGCGCCCCATCCGCGCCGGTTCGCGTGCGCCCCACGTCCCCTCTTCGCCGCTTTCCGCCTGCTGTCGTCAGGCGGCGCTTCCGTTCGCGCCCGGCGCGGCCTGGTCCATCCTTTCGCCGCCCTGGCGGCCCAACGGAGAACCCGCCCCATGAAACTGCTCGCCGGCAGCTTCGCCGCTCTCTTCCTGAGCCTTTCGGCCCAGGCGGCGGACTGTACTTTCACCCAGCTGGAAATCGTGCCCCAGTTCGGCTCGCCGAACATGTTCGGCGGCGAGGACGAGCACGTCCGCGTGATGTTCAGCAACGAGGATCCCAACGACGACAACCCCGATGCCTTTCCCGAACCGCCGGTCTACCTGGCCGACCGCGACAGCGGCAACGATTGCCGCATAGAGGACGGCGGCATCTGGTCGCGCGGCGGCGTGTTCCTGAGCCAGGACGGTCGGCGCGTGCTGATGCATGAATTCAGCGGCTCCAGCGCCGAGCTGGTGTCCTACGACAGCGCCACCTGCAAGGTGGTGCACCGCGAGGACATCTCCGGCCAGCGCTGGGCGGTGGACAAGGACGGGCTGCGCCTGGGTCAGAAATGCTCGGGCGAATCCGTCGACAGCTGCGCGAAGGTCGTGAAGCGTTCGCTCGCGCCGTTCTGCCAGACCGCAAAGAAATGATCCGGGCCGGAGCGCCCCTTATCGACACGCATAGGTGATACATGGACAGTCTCGATCAATGCATCGTCAACGCCTGCAAGAACAGCTGGGACAAGAGCTACCTGGCCGGCACCCCGAACAAGGACAACTGTTCCGGCTTCGTCCAGTCGGTGGCCGCCGAGCTGGGCGTACCGATGCCCCGCGGCAACGCCAACGCCATGGTCGACGGCCTGGAGCAGAGCTGGACCAAGCTCGCCTCCGGCGCCGAGGCCGCGCAGAAGGCGGCCCAGGGCTTCCTGGTGATCGCCGGCCTGAAGGGCCGCACCTACGGGCACGTCGCGGTGGTCATCAGCGGTCCGCTGTATCGGCAGAAGTACCCGATGTGCTGGTGCGGCAGCATCGCCGGCGCGGTCGGCCAGAGCCAGGGCCTGAAGTCGGTCGGCCAGGTGTGGAATCGTACCGACCGCGACCGCCTCAACTACTACGTCTACTCCCTGGCCAGTTGCAGCCTGCCCAGGGCCAGTTGATTCAGGCCGTGCTGNTTCGCAGCACGATTCCCCACGAGCATCCCGACTCCACTCGCCCGTCCCTTCGCCGCCTGCCTGCGCACTCCGACCTCCGCATTCCGCCCGTATACTGCGACAAAACGGCGCCAGGGATTTTTCCGGCCCGCGAATGAACATCCTTCAACTTGAATGAAATTCATGGTCCGACCACCCCCGGCCGGAAAGCCCCTGCCTTTGTTATGCTTTTCACCTTTCCGCCCACTGACGCCAGGTCCATCCATGTCCAGCCCGCTCACCGATCGCAGCGCCCGCCTGCAAGCCCTCCAGCACGCCCTCAGGGAACGTATCCTGATCCTTGATGGCGGCATGGGCACCATGATCCAGAGCTACAAGCTGGAAGAGGCCGACTACCGCGGCGAGCGCTTCGCCGACTGGCCGAGCGACGTGAAAGGCAACAACGACCTCTTGCTGCTGAGCCGCCCGGACGTGATCCAGGCCATCGAGAAGGCCTACCTCGACGCCGGCGCCGACATCCTCGAGACCAACACCTTCAACGCCACCCAGGTGTCCCAGGCCGACTACGGCATGCAGTCGCTGGCCTACGAACTCAACGTCGAAGGGGCGCGCCTGGCCCGCCAGGTGGCGGACGCGAAGACCGCCGAGACCCCGGACAAGCCGCGTTTCGTCGCCGGCGTGCTCGGCCCGACCAGCCGCACCTGCTCGATTTCCCCGGACGTGAACAACCCCGGCTACCGCAACGTCACCTTCGACGAACTGGTGGAGAACTACGTCGAGGCGACCCGCGGCCTGATCGAAGGCGGCGCCGACCTGATCCTGATCGAGACCATCTTCGACACCCTCAACGCCAAGGCGGCGATCTTCGCCGTCCAGGGCGTGTTCGAGGAACTCGGCGTGGAGCTGCCGATCATGATCTCCGGAACCATCACCGACGCCTCCGGCCGCACCCTGTCGGGCCAGACCACCGAGGCCTTCTGGAACTCGGTGCGGCATGCCCGGCCGATCTCGGTAGGCCTGAACTGCGCCCTCGGCGCCAAGGAATTGCGGCCGTATATCGAGGAACTGTCGACCAAGGCCGACACTCATGTCTCGGCCCACCCCAACGCCGGCCTGCCGAACGCCTTCGGCGAATACGACGAATCGCCGGCGGAAATGGCCGTGGTGGTCGAGGAATTCGCCGCCGCCGGCTTCCTCAATATCGTCGGCGGCTGCTGCGGCACCACCCCGGCGCACATCGAGGCGATCGCCAAGGCAGTGGCCAAGTACCCGCCGCGGGCCATCCCGGAGATTCCCCGGGCCTGTCGCCTGTCCGGCCTGGAGCCGTTCACCATCGACCGCAGCTCGCTGTTCGTCAACGTCGGCGAGCGCACCAACATCACCGGTTCGGCCAAGTTCGCCCGGCTGATCCGCGAGGAAAACTACGCGGAAGCTCTCGAGGTCGCCCAGCAGCAGGTGGAAGCCGGCGCCCAGGTGATCGACATCAACATGGACGAAGGCATGCTGGACTCGAAGGCGGCCATGGTCACCTTTCTCAACCTGATCGCCTCCGAGCCCGACATCTCGCGCGTGCCGATCATGATCGACTCCTCCAAGTGGGAAGTGATCGAGGCCGGCCTGAAGTGCATCCAGGGCAAGGGCATCGTCAACTCGATCTCGATGAAGGAAGGCGTCGAGGCCTTCAAGCACCATGCCCGCCTGTGCAAGCGCTACGGCGCCGCGGTGGTGGTGATGGCCTTCGACGAGGACGGCCAGGCCGACACCCAGGCGCGCAAGGAAGAAATCTGCAAGCGCTCCTACGACATCCTGGTCGACGAAGTCGGCTTCCCACCGGAAGACATCATCTTCGATGCGAACATCTTCGCCATCGCCACCGGCATCGAGGAACACAACAACTACGCGGTCGATTTCATCAACGCCTGCGCCTACATCCGCGACCACCTGCCCTACGCCCTGAGCTCGGGCGGGGTGTCCAACGTGTCCTTCTCGTTCCGCGGCAACAACCCGGTACGCGAGGCGATCCACTCCGTGTTCCTCTACTACGCGATCCGCAACGGCCTGACCATGGGCATCGTCAACGCCGGCCAGCTGGAAATCTACGACGAGATTCCGAAAGCGCTGCGCGACCGGGTCGAGGACGTGGTGCTCAACCGCACGCCCGAGGCCACCGAGGCCCTGCTGGCGATCGCCGACGACTACAAGGGCGGCGGCGCGGTCAAGGAGGCCGAGGACGAGGAATGGCGCAGCTACAGTGTCGAGAAGCGCCTCGAGCATGCGCTGGTCAAGGGCATCACCACCTGGATCGTCGAGGACACCGAGGAATGCCGCCAGCAGTGTGCGCGTCCCATCGAGGTCATCGAAGGTCCGCTGATGTCCGGGATGAACGTGGTCGGCGACCTGTTCGGCGCCGGCAAGATGTTCCTCCCGCAGGTGGTCAAGTCCGCGCGAGTGATGAAGCAGGCGGTGGCCCACCTGATTCCCTTCATCGAGGCGGAGAAAGGCGACAAGCCGGAAGCCAAGGGCAAGATCCTGATGGCCACGGTGAAGGGCGACGTGCACGACATCGGCAAGAACATCGTCGGCGTGGTGCTCGGCTGCAACGGCTATGACGTGGTCGACCTCGGCGTGATGGTGCCGGCGGAGAAGATCCTGCAGACCGCCATCGCCGAGAAATGCGACATCATCGGCCTGTCTGGCCTGATCACGCCGTCGCTGGACGAGATGGTCCACGTCGCCAAGGAAATGCAGCGGCAGAATTTCCAGTTGCCGCTGATGATCGGCGGCGCCACTACCTCGAAGGCGCATACCGCGGTGAAGATCGATCCGCAGTACAGCAACGACGCGGTGGTCTACGTCACCGACGCCTCGCGCGCGGTAGGCGTGGCCACCAGCCTGCTGTCCAAGGAGCTGAAGGCCGACTACGTGGCCCGCACCCGCGCCGACTACGCGGTGGTCCGCGAACGCACGGCCAACCGCAGCGCCCGCACCGAGCGGCTGAGCTACGAACAGGCGATCGCCAACAAGCCGGCGTTCGACTGGGCCGGCTACCAGGCGCCGACGCCTTCCTTCACCGGCGTCAGGGTGCTCGACGAGATCGACCTCGCGGTGCTCGCCGAGTACATCGACTGGACGCCGTTCTTCATTTCCTGGGACCTGGCCGGCAAGTACCCGCGCATCCTCACCGACGAGGTGGTCGGCGAGGCCGCCACCTCGTTGTTCAACGACGCCCAGGCGATGCTGAAGAAGCTGATCGACGAGAAGCTGATCAAGGCCCGCGCGGTGTTCGGCTTCTGGCCGGCCAACCAGGTCGAGCACGACGACCTGGAGGTCTACGGCGCCGATGGCGAGACCCTCGCCACCCTGCACCACCTGCGGCAGCAGACGATCAAGCCGGACGGCAAGCCGAACCTGTCGCTGGCCGATTTCGTCGCGCCGAAGGAAAGCGGCGTGCGCGACTACATCGGCGGCTTCATCACCACCGCCGGGATCGGCGCCGAGGAAGTGGCCAAGGCGTACGAAGCCAAGGGCGACGACTACAACAGCATCATGGTCAAGGCGCTCGCCGACCGCCTCGCCGAAGCCTGCGCCGAGTGGCTGCACGAGCGGGTGCGCAAGGAGTACTGGGGCTACGCCCGCGACGAACACCTCGACAACGAGGCCTTGATCAAGGAGCAATACGTCGGCATCCGCCCGGCACCGGGCTACCCGGCCTGCCCCGACCATACCGAGAAAGGCACTCTGTTCGAACTGCTCGATCCGCAGGGCCTGTCCGGCGTCAGCCTGACCGAGCACTACGCGATGTTCCCGGCCGCGGCGGTCAGCGGTTGGTATTTCGCCCACCCGCAGGCGCAGTACTTCGCGGTCGGCAAGATCGACAAGGACCAGGTGGAACGCTACAGCCAGCGCAAGGGCCAGGAAGCCAGCGTCAGCGAGCGCTGGCTGGCGCCGAACCTTGGCTACGATGACTGACCAGGAAGGCGACGATGAAATTCCTCACTCCCGAGCAGATGGAAAAGCCGCGCAAGCGCCGCCTGCGCAAGAAACTGCGCCTGGGCGAGTTCCAGGAGTTCGGCTTCAGCTTCGAACTGACCTACGACCGCAACGCCCTCTCCCACGACGATGCGCTGGACCATCTGATCGACTTCGTCGAGGCCCAGGGCTGGGTGTTCGGCGGTGGCGGCTCGCCGGAACAGGCGGAGATCAGCGGCTACCTGTGCCTGGCGCGGGTCGGCAGCCTGGACGAGGCGGACCGGGAAAGCGCCCGCCTGTGGCTGGAAGCCCAACCCTGGTGCAAGACCTTCGAGGTCGGCCCGTTGAGCGACTGCTGGCACAACTTCTTCGAGTGAAACCGGCGCCGGCATGACCTGGCCTGGTGCCAGCAGGCGCGAAGCTGCGACCTACGCCCGGATCAGGCGCGGTTCATGCCCCGTGTGGGCGAGGAAAGCCAGCAGGTCTGCGTAGCGGATGCACTCGGTGGCGGTATTCACCAACGGGTGGAAACCGAGCAACCGGTCCTGGCGGATGGCATCGTCGAGCAACACCTCGACCCTGTGCTGCGGATCGTTGACCAGCGCGAAAGGCGTCACGCAGCCCAGTTCGACGCCGAGGTATTCGCGCAGGCGCTCGACCGAGGCGAACGACAGGCGGCTTTCGCCGATCTGTTCGGCGATGCCCGGCAGGTCGGCCTCCTTGCGCTCGTCGAGCAGCACCAGGTAGTGGCGAGTACCCTTGCGGTTGCGCAGGAACAGGTTCTTGATGCCCTGGTCGGGCAATTCGATGCCCTGCGCGTAATATTCCTCGATGGAGGCGATCGCGGGATGCTCGACCCGCTGGCTGTCGATGGCCAGCTCGCGGAGCAACGCCAGAAGCGCCTGCTCGTCCATTTTCGCACTCATGGGACGCGCGCCCTCAGGTGAACTGCGAACCGGAACGGCGCACGAACTTGATCGACCACTTGAAGTTCGGCTTGCGCGTCACGCTGATCGGGCGCCGGGTCACGGTATCGATGGTGATGTTCCAGAACCCGGTGCTGGGCACCTTGATCTTCGCCGGGAAGCGGTCGAAGGCGCCGCCATGGTAGCTATGCCGCCCGCCATTCTTGAAACTGCGGAAATTGGCGTCGTTCATCAGGCGGATATTGCATTGCTGCGAGCACTCGATGACCACGATGTCGTCTTCGTTGAGGTGTTCGCGCTGGTGGACGAATTTCATGGAACGGTTCCGTTGCTGCGGTGGAGCGGAGCGCAACGATAGCACGTCGGCGCCGGCCATACCGCCTCATGACGGGCAATGGTAGGATGCGCGCCCCATGCGTAGCCAAGACCTCCACCAGCGCCTCGCCGATCTCGGCGCCAAGCCCCTGCATTGCGGGAGGATCGTCCGCGCCTGGCTGCAGGGCCGCGCCCTCGATGCCTGCACCGCCCGCCAGCGGGCCGAGGACTTCCTGCCGCTGGGCGTACGCCATGGTCTGCCCCAGGTAGCAGCGGAACTGGAAGGCATCGCCCGCCTGCACAGCGAGCATCCGGCGAGCGACGGCTCGTCGCGCCTGCTGGTGGAACTGGCCGACCGGCAGATGGTGGAAAGCGTGCTGCTGCCGCGCGGTGGGCTGTGCGTCTCGACCCAGGTCGGCTGCGCGGTCGGCTGCGTGTTCTGCATGACCGGCCGCAGCGGCCTGCTGCGCCAGGTCGGCAGCCTGGAGATGGTCGCCCAGGTGGTCCTGGCGCGCCGTCGGCGAGCGGTGAAGAAAGTGGTGTTCATGGGCATGGGCGAGCCGGCGCACAACCTCGACAACGTCCTCGAAGCCATCGACCTGCTCGGCACCGATGGCGGCATCGGCCACAAGAACCTGGTGTTCTCCACCGTCGGCGATCCCCGCGTGTTCGAGCGCCTGCCCCGGCAACGGGTGAAGCCCGCCCTCGCCCTGTCCCTGCACAGCACCCGCGCCGAACTGCGCCGGCAACTGTTGCCCAAGGCGCCGCCGCTGAGCCCGGAAGAACTGGTGGAAGCCGGCGAGGCCTACGCCCGCCGGGTCGACTATCCGATCCAGTACCAATGGACCCTGCTCGAAGGGATCAACGACAGCCTGGAGGAAATGGACGGCATCCTGCGCCTGCTCAAGGGCCGCTTCGCGGTGATGAACCTGATCCCCTACAACAGCATGGACGGCGACGCCTACCGGCGCCCGAGCGGGGAGCGGATCGTCGAGCTGGTGCGCTACCTGCACAGCCGCGGCGTGCTGACCAAGGTGCGCAACTCGGCCGGCCAGGACATCGACGGCGGCTGCGGGCAACTGCGCGCCAGGGCCACGCAGGGCACGGTGGAACGGCGCATCCCCGCCCGCCAGGCCTGAAGCCACCCTCCTCCCGCCAAGGGTCTAGACTCTCAGGGCAGGTATGGAAAAGGGAGGACCACCGATGGGTATCGAGACGGAAGAACCGAACCAGAAGCCGCCGACCTTCTGGCAGATGCTGCATAGCGTGATGGCTGCCGCCTTCGGCGTACAGAGCGGGCGAAACCGCGCCCGCGACTTCACCCACGGCAAGCCCGTGCACTTCATCATGCTGGGCCTGCTCTTCACCCTGGTGTTCGTGCTGTTGCTGGCCGGGATCGTGAAACTGGTGCTGAGCCTCAGCGGCCTGTGACCTCTGCGCCGCCGAGGCGGGCTTTCACTGGTGGCTGACCCAGAACACCGCGGTAGCCACCACCAGCAGGATCAGGACGAAGGCCGCGCGGGCGTCGACCACGCTGTCGCGGTTTTCCTGGGTTTTGCTCGGCTCGCTCATGACTCCCCCTGTTTCTTGTGGGTATCGGGACGAAGACATCGAAAGGCACTCTCCAGTTAAGACCAGCGCCGCCCATCGCTCAAGAAAGGCGCCGTTGCGAAGCGGTTATGCTTGCCTGGCGACTTAGTCTTTTTGGTTCTTACCATATACTCAAACATCACTTTTACGCATAAATATGAACTGGTATCGTGCGCCCACTCCGCGTGGAGCGCGTAGCCGTGCGCGCTGGTTAACGCAGTAAGCCGCATAGCCTGACAGCAGGAATATTCATGTACGTATACGACGAGTACGACCAACGGATCGTCGAGGACCGCGTCAAGCAGTTCCGCGACCAGACCCGCCGTTACCTGGCGGGTGAATTGACCGGTGAGGAGTTCCGCCCGCTGCGCCTGCAGAACGGTCTCTATATCCAGCGCTATGCCCCGATGCTGCGCATCGCCGTTCCCTATGGCCTGCTCTCCTCGCGCCAACTGCGCAAACTGGCGCAGATCGCCCGCGACTACGACAAGGGCTACGCCCACATCAGCACCCGGCAGAACGTGCAGTTCAACTGGCCGGAGCTGGAAGACGTGCCGGAAATCCTCGCCGAGCTGGCCACCGTGCAGATGCACGCGATTCAGACCAGCGGCAACTGCATCCGCAACACCACCACCGACCAGTTCGCCGGCGTCGCCCGCGACGAGCTGGTGGACCCGCGCCCCTGGTGCGAGATCATCCGCCAATGGTCGACCTTCCACCCCGAGTTCGCCCACCTGCCGCGCAAGTTCAAGATCGCGGTAAACGGCGCGGTGAGCGACCGTGCCGCCATCGAAGTGCACGACATCGGCCTGGAGGCGGTGAAGAACGAGGCCGGCGAGCTCGGCTTCCGCGTCTCGGTCGGCGGCGGCCTGGGCCGAACCCCCATCGTCGGCAGCTTCATCAATGAATTCCTGCCCTGGCAGCACCTGCTCGGCTACCTGGATGCCATCCTGCGCGTCTACAACCGCTATGGCCGGCGCGACAACAAGTACAAGGCGCGGATCAAGATCCTGGTCAAGGCGCTGACCCCGGAAGTCTTCGCCGAGCGCGTCGAGGCCGAATGGGCCAACCTCAAGGACGGACCGAGCACCCTCACCGAGGCGGAAGTCCAGCGCGTCGCCGCGCATTTCGTCGATCCGGCCTACAAGGCCCTCGACGACCTCGACGAGTCCCTCGCCCGGCTCGACGCGGAGCACCCCGGCTTCGCCCGCTGGCGCGCACGCAACACCTTCGCCCACAAGAAGCCCGGCTACGTCGCCGTGACGCTCTCGCTGAAGCCCACCGGCACCGCGCCGGGAGACGTCACCGACAAACAGCTGGAGGCCATCGCCGATCTCGCCGACCGCTACAGCTTCGGCGAGGTGCGCAACAGCCATAACCAGAACATCATTCTCGCCGACGTCGAGCAGGGCGAACTCTTCGCCCTCTGGGGCGAACTGCGCGAACTGGGCTTCGCCACCCCCAACGTCGGCCTGCTGACCGACATCATCTGCTGCCCCGGCGGCGACTTCTGCTCCCTGGCCAACGCCAAGTCGATCCCGATCGCCGAAGCCATCCAGCGCCGCTTCGACAATCTCGACTATCTATTCGACATCGGCGACATCGACCTGAACATCTCCGGTTGCATGAACGCCTGCGGCCATCACCATGTCGGCCACATCGGCATCCTCGGGGTCGACAAGAAAGGCGCGGAGTTCTACCAGGTCTCCCTCGGCGGCAGCTCGGCGCGCGACGCCAGCCTCGGGCAGATCCTCGGCCCGTCCTTCGCCCAGGAGCAGATGGCCGACGTGATCGACAAGATCATCCAGGTCTACGTGGAACGCCGGACCGAGGAAGAACCCTTCATCGACACCTTCCGCCGTATCGGTATCGACCCGTTCAAGGAGCGCGTATATGCAGCGAATCATTAAGGACCGCCAGGTGGTCGACGACCGCTGGCACTTGCTGCCCAAGGACGCGACCCTGGAAAGCGTACCCAACAGCGACGACGTGATCATCCCGCTGGCCCTGTGGCTCGAGCACGGCCCGGCCCTGCGCGGCCGCGACGGCGGCCTGGGGGTCTGGCTGGACGCGGACGAGGAGCCGGAAAGCATCGCCGGCGACCTCGACAGGTTCCAAGTGATCGCAGTGAACTTCCCCGCCTTTACCGATGGCCGCGGCTTCAGCAGCGCGCGCCTGCTGCGCGAGCGCTACGGCTACAAGGGCGAGATCCGCGCGATCGGCGACGTGCTGCGCGACCAGTTGTTCTTCATGCGCCGCTGCGGCTTCGACGCCTATGCCATCCGTGCCGACCGCAGCCCGGAAGACGCCCTGGCCAGCCTGGACGACTTCAGCGAGGTCTACCAGACCTCGGTGGAGCAGCCGCTACCGCTGTTCCGCCGCCGCGGCTGACCCCCGCCCTGACGGAAAAGCCCCGCAGCCGCGGGGCTTTTTCATTCCCGAGGTCACGGACGCCTCAGGCCGCCCGCACGCTGTCCCAGGCCACCTGCGCCAGCAGTTCGCGACAGTCGGCCAACGCCACCCGGGTTCGCCCGGCCAGCCACTGGCGGGCAAGGTCGTGGGCCGGGCCGATCACCACCGAAGCAAAGCAGTCGTCCGGCATCTCGCGGAACAGGCCCTCGGCCCGATATCCCGCCAGCGCCGCATGGATCCGTGCGAAGTGCGCCTGGTTGTCGGCCCGTAGGCGCTCGCCCAGCTCCCCCGCCTCCACCCGCCCGCGGCTGTGCAGGATGAAGCGTGCCCAGTCGGGATTCGCCACGACCCAGTCGATGTAGCTGGTGACCAGCAACCTGACCGTTTCCTCGGCGCTGCGCGCCCTGGCGAAGCCGGCTTCGAGCAACGCCGCGTACTGGCCGATCCCGGCCAGGTACAGTTCGCCATGGATGCGTTCCTTGTTGCCGAAATGGTGGTAGAGGCTACCGATGCTCGCTCCGGAACGGTCGCGGATCATCTCGATGGTGGTGGCGTCTACGCCATGCTCGCTGAAGCAGGCCAGGGCGGCCTGGAGAATCTCGTCTTTGCGGGAAGAACGGCCCATGTCGGTCCTTGTCGTTAATCGTCGAAACGCTGACTAGAATATTTTTCTAGAATAAATTTCTAACCTTCGTATACTGCCCCGGTGCGCACACATCTTCAATCCTGAAACGCCCGGAGTTTTCCATGAGTCAGATGATGCAGATGTACCAGCAGGTCGGCCCGGCCCAGTTCAGCGCCATGATCGGCCAGTTCGCACCCTATTTCGCCAGCATCGCCCCGCAGTTCGTCGAACTGCGTCCCGGCTATGCCGAAGTCACCTTCCCCAAGCGCCGCGAGGTGCTGAACCATATCGGCACGGTGCATGCCATCGCCCTGTGCAATGCCGCCGAACTGGCCGCCGGGACCATGACCGACGCCTCGATTCCCGCCGGCCATCGCTGGATTCCGCGCGGCATGACCGTCGAGTACCTGGCCAAGGCCACTGGCGACGTGCGCGCGGTGGCCGACGGCAGCCAGATCGACTGGCAAGCCACCGGCAACCTGGTGGTGCCGGTGGTCGCCTATGTCGACGACAAGCCGGTATTCCGCGCCGAGATCACCATGTACGTCAGCCAGGCCTGACCGCCAAGGCGCCCCGGCCGTGCTTTCGGCCGGCTGGAGGCGCCCTGGCGGCCAGCTCTATTCTCGAAGCCATGAGCAGACCACGGAGACCGGCATGAACCCTCCGCAACCACGCCTCATCGATAACGGCAACGGCCATCCGCTGGCCAGCCATTGGTACCGGCCTGCCGGGGAGCCGCGCGGCTATCTCCTGATCGTCCCGGCGATGGGAGTGGAACAGCGCTTCTACGCGCCCTTCGCCGCCTGGCTGGCAGAGCGCGGCTACCTGGCCATCACCTTCGACTACCTGGGCATGGGGCAATCGCGCAACGGCTCGCTGCGCGGTCTCGAGGTCGATGTGCTGGGCTGGGCCCGTCATGACTGCAGCGCCATGCTCGCCGCCGCGCTCGCCGAGAGCGGGAGCAAGCCCCTGTACTGGATCGGCCATAGCCTGGGCGGCCAGATCCTGCCCTTCGTCGAAGGGCGCGAGCGTATCGATAGGGTCTTCAGCATCGCCAGCGGCAGTGGCTACTGGAAGGAAAACAGCCCGCGGTTGCGCAACAAGGTCTGGTTGTTCTGGTACCTCGTCGCGCCCCTGCTGACGCCGCTGCTCGGCTATTTTCCCGGGCGCCGCCTGGGCATGGTCGGCGACCTGCCGCGCGGGGTGATCGAACAATGGCGACGCTGGTGCCTGCATCCGCAGTACGCCCTCGCGGATGGCGAGGCCATCCGCCGCGCCTTCTCCGCCGTACGCACGCCCATCGTGTCGCTGTCGTTCACCGACGATGAAATGATGTCCCGACGCAGCATCGAGTCGCTGCTGGGCTTCTACCGCGAAGCGCCGAAAACCGCCTGGCGCATCGCTCCCGAGGAAATCGGCGCCCGCCACATCGGCCATTTCGGCTTCTTCCGGCCGCAGTTCGCCGAATCGCTATGGGCGGGCTACCTGTTGCCTGAGCTGGGCTCCGGCAACGCCCTCAGCCGAGGTTGACCAGCACCCGGCCGACCAGCTTGCCGGCGAGGATCTGGTTGATCGCCCCCGGCAGCTCTTCGAGGGCGATCTCGCGCGCCACCTCTTCGAGGTTGTCGAGCTTCCATTGCAGCGACAGCTTGTCCCACATGGATGCCTTGACCACCAGCGGCAGCTCCACCGAGTCCACCCCGAGCAGGTTGACCCCGCGCAGGATGAACGGCAGCACCGAGGCCTTGAAGCCGGCGCCGGCGGTCAGGCCGCAGCAGGCGACGCTGCCGCCGTACTGCAACGACTTGACCACGTTGAAGAGGATGTCGCCGCCGACGGTGTCCACCGCGCCGGCCCACTGTTCCTTGAGCAACGGCTTGTCGACGCCATCGGCCACGGTGGCGCGATCGAGGATCTGCTTGGCCCCCAGGCGGTTGAGGAACTCGGCCTGCTCCAGCTTGCCGGTGGCGGCCGCCACGGTGTAGCCGAGCTTGGCCAGCAGTTCCACGGCGATACTGCCGACCCCGCCGCTGGCGCCGGTGACCAGCACCGAGCCATGGTCGGGGCGCAGGCCGCTGCGCTCCAGCTTTTCGACGCAGAGCGCCGCGGTCAGGCCGGCGGTGCCGAGGATCATCGCCTCGCGCAGGCTCAGGCCTTGCGGGCGCTTGATCACCCAGGCCGCGGGCACGCGGATGTACTGGCCGAAACCGCCGGCGGTGTTCATGCCCAGGTCGTAGCCGGTGACGATCACCTCGTCACCGGCCGCGAACTCGGCCACCGAGGACTCGGCGACCACACCGGCGGCATCGATGCCGGGGGTATGCGGGTACTTGCGGGTCACCCCGCGGTTGCCGCTGGCGGACAGCGCATCCTTGTAGTTCAGCGAGGAATACTGCACGCGGATCAGTACGTCGCCCGCCGGCAGGTCGCCGGTATCGCGCTCGACCACCTGCGTTTCGTAAACGCCGTGGGGCGCTTCCGTCACCCACAACGCCTTGAATACAGCCATTTCGACCTCCTCTCGTGAAAACCCTGAAGACAGCGTGTTCGTCCCTGTCGGCGCCGGCCTATTGCCAGAACTTCTGCTGGTTGAGCCGCCCCCACCAGGTCACCAGCACGCGGTCGATAACCACGCTGGCGGCCAGGCCGACGCGTTCCTGCAGGCTCTTGCGCTCGACGAATTGCACCTGGTAGACATCGCGCTCCCTGGCCTGCTCGGCCAGGTACTCGTCGCTGGTCTTGAGTTCGTCCACCAGCAGCTTGCCCAGTGCGGCCTGGCCCAGCCAGACCTCGCCGGTGGCGATCTCGTCCATGTTCAGTTGCGGCCGGTAGTGGGCCACGAAGTTCTTGAACAGTTCGTGGGTCACCTCCAGGTCCTCCTGGAACTTTTCCCGGCCCTTCTCGGTGTTCTCGCCGAATACCGTCAGCGTACGCTTGTATTCGCCGGCGGTAAGCACCTCGAAGTCAATATCGTGCTTCTTCAACAGCCGGTGGACGTTGGGCAACTGCGCCACCACGCCGATCGAGCCGAGGATGGCGAAGGGCGCGGAAAGGATCCGATCGCCGATGCAGGCCATCATGTAGCCGCCGCTGGCCGCCACCTTGTCGACGCACACGGTCAGCGGCACGCCGGCCTGGCGGATGCGCGCCAGTTGCGAGGCCGCCAGGCCGTAGCCATGGACCATGCCACCGCCGCTTTCCAGGCGCAGCACCACCTCGTCGTCCTTGCCCGCCATGCTCAGCACCGCAGTCACTTCGTGGCGCAGTTGCTCGGTAGCCGAGGCCTTGATGTCGCCGTCGAAATCGAGCACGTAGACCCGCGACTTCTGTTCAGGATGTTTCTTCGCCTGCTTCGCCGCCTTGCTCTCCTCCTTGCGCAAGGCCTTGAGGCTGGCCTTGTCGAGGACGCTGTGGCGGACCCGCTCGCGCAGGTCCTTGTAGAAATCGTTGAGCTTCTGCACGTCGAGGTGCCCGCCTGCGCCGCGCCGGCCGCGGCCGCGCAGGGCGACGATCACCACCAGCACCACGATGATCGCCGCCAGCACGGTCACGGTCCTGGCCAGAAAGCCCGCATATTCGGCAATGAACTCCACACAACCCCCTCTCTACTGTTGACGCACCCGTCTACGGGCGACACGATTGCGCAAGCATACCCAGGCCACCGACGGGCGGCCAGCGATGCCACTGCCTGGAGAGCCTTTGCAGGGCGCGCCCGGAGCAGCCGATAAAGGCAGCGAATGACATTCAAACAAGCGTATGTTTTTTCGTTGACAGCCCTGGGTGATCCTCATACCCTCGCGGAACTTTCACCCGCCGAGGTCCGCCCGTGGGCAGCATCTACCTGATTCGACATGGCCAGGCGTCGTTCGGTGCCGACGACTACGACGTGCTGTCGCCGACCGGCATCCGCCAGGCGGAAATCCTCGGCGACCACCTGCTGAACCTCGGCGTCCGTTTCGACCGCGTCCTCAGCGGCGGCTTGCGCCGCCAGCAGCACACCGCCCGCGCCGCCCTCGAACGCCTGGAGTCCTCCGGGCTGGCCACGCCGGAGCTGGAAGTCGATCCGGCGTTCAACGAATTCGAAGCCGACGCGGTGATCCGCGCGCACCTGCCGGACCTGCTCGATGAGCAGCCGGAAGCCTTGCACATCCTTCGCCATGCGGCCGAGCATCGGGCCGAGTTCCAGCGCCTGTTCTCCACCATCATCGCGCGCTGGGTTTCCGGCAACCATGAGAAAGATGGGCTGGAAAGCTGGCAGGAATTCCTCGATAAGGTCCATGACGGTCTTCGTCGTCTGCTGGCGCAGGCCAGCGGCAAGGACAGGGTCGCCGTGTTCACCTCCGGCGGTACCATTACCGCCCTGCTCCAGCTGATCGTCGGCGTTCCGCCGCTCAAGGCCTTCGAGCTGAACTGGCAGATCGTCAATACCTCGCTGACTCGCCTGAAATTCCGCGGCGAGGAAGTGTCCCTGGCTTCCTTCAACAGTCACGTGCACCTGGAACTGTTGAAGGCGCCGGAACTCATCACCTATCGATGAGCCGGCCTACCGCGACCGTTCCGGTCGCCGAAAAAACCCTAGAAGAAAGGAATAGAACCCATGACCACCGTTGCTGACATCGTCTCCACCATGAAAAGCAAGTTCAACGCCAGCGCGGCCGCCGGCCTGGATCTGGTGTTCCAGTTCAACATCGAAGACGGCGACAACCACTACCTGGTCGTCAAGGACGGTACCTGCGAAGTGGTACAGGGCGACGCCGAGAACCCCAACGTCACCCTGATCATGGACAGCGAAACCCTGAAGGGCATCACCAGCGGCGAGACCGACGGCATGCAGGCCTTCATGGCCGGCAAGCTGCGCGCCGAAGGCGACATGATGCTGGCGATGAAGCTGGGCGAACTGTTCCCGGTCTGACCGTTTCCGGCGCCATGCCAGAAGGAAAACCGGAGTCCCTCGCGGCTCCGGTTTTTTTTCGTCCGGCATTCCTCCAGGCCGACGATCAGGGACCGTGATGGAGCGGCAACACGCTTGCCCATAACGCCCGGCGGCGGCTTGTGAGGGCCGGGACAGGGCATTAGATTAGCCAATTATCGCCGGTCACCATCATTGCGCAGCCTGATGCGCGCACCGGCTCCCGCGGCTCCGCCGTGGCACCACGAGAAGGGAACCCCATGTCGCTGACCGACCAATCCACTCGCATCCGCGCCGGCGAAGAACTCGACGCCGCCGTCATCGACCCGTACCTGAAAGCCCATATCCCCGGCCTCGAAGGCACCCCGAAGATCAGCCAGTTCCCCGGTGGCGCGTCCAACCTGACCTACCTGATCGAGTATCCGCGCCAGGAGTTCGTCCTGCGTCGCCCGCCATTCGGCCACAAGGCCAAGTCGGCCCACGACATGGGCCGCGAATACCGCATCCTGAACCAGTTGAACGCAGGCTTCCCCTACTGCCCGAAAGCCTACCTCTACTGCACCGACGAGTCGGTGATCGGCGCCGAGTTCTACGTCATGGAACGGGTCAAGGGCATCATCCTGCGCGCCGAACTGCCGCCTGAGCTGAATCTCGACGAACAACAGACCCGCAGCCTGTGCAAGAGCTTCATCGACAAGTTCGTCGAACTGCACAACGTCGACTACGCCGCCTGCGGACTGGCCGACCTGGGCCGCCCGGACGGCTACGTGCAGCGCCAGATCGCCGGCTGGACCGACCGCTACGAGAAGGCCCTGACCCCCGACGCGCCGCTCTGGGAACCGGTCAAGGCCTGGCTCAAGGACAAGCAGCCGGCCGATCACCACAAGCCGGGCATCGTGCACAACGACTACCGCTTCGACAACGTGATCCTCGACCCGGAAAACCCGATGCAGATCATCGGCGTGCTGGACTGGGAACTGGCCACCCTCGGCGATCCGCTGATGGACCTCGGCAATACCCTCGCGTACTGGGTGGAAGCCGGCGACCCGGCTCCGGTGCAGCTGACCCGCCGCCAGCCCAGCCACCTGCCGGGCATGCTGACCCGCCGGGAGTTCGCCGACTACTACGCCGAGCGGGCCGGGATCCCACCGATCGACAACCTGGACTTCTACTACACCTATGGCCTGTTCCGTCTTGCCGGCATCGTCCAGCAGATCTACTACCGCTACTACCACGGGCAGACCCAGGACAAGCGTTTCGCCCAGTTCGTGCAGATGAACAAGCTGCTGGAGCAGATGAGCCTGCAGGCCATCGAGCGCTCCCGCCTGTAACCGACCACTACAAGGGGATAGCCCATGTCCAAGACCCACCTGTTCGACCTCGACGGCAAGATCGCCTTCGTTTCCGGCGCCAGCCGCGGCATCGGCGAGGCGATAGCCAAGCTGCTGGCCCAGCAAGGCGCCCACGTGATCGTCTCGAGCCGCAAGATCGATGGCTGCCAGGCGGTCGCCGACGCGATCACCGCGGAGGGCGGCAAGGCCACCGCGATCGCCTGCCACATCGGCGAGATGGAGCAGATCCAGAACGTCTTCGCACAGATCCGCGAGCAGTTCGGCCGCCTCGACATCCTGGTCAACAACGCCGCCACCAACCCGCAGTTCTGCAACGTACTGGAAACCGACCTCGGCGCCTTCCAGAAGACCGTCGACGTCAACATCCGCGGCTACTACTTCATGTCCATCGAGGGCGGCAAGCTGATGAAGGAACACGGCGGCGGCAGCATCATCAACGTGGCCTCGATCAATGGCGTATCGCCCGGCGAGTTCCAGGGCATCTACTCGGTGACCAAGGCCGCCGTGATCAGCATGACCAAGGTCTTCGCCAAGGAATGCGCGCAGTTCGGCATCCGCTGCAACGCCCTCCTGCCAGGGTTGACCGACACCAAGTTCGCTTCGGCGCTGGTGAAGAACGACGCGATCCGCAACCTCGCCCTGCAGCGCATCCCGCTCAAGCGCGTGGCCGAGCCGAGCGAAATGGCAGGCGCCGTGCTCTACCTGGCTAGCGAAGCGTCCAGCTACACCACCGGCGTGGCGCTGAACGTCGACGGCGGCTTCCTTTCCTGACGGAACGGCGAACGCGCGAAGAGGGAGCCAGGGCTCCCTCTTTTCATTTCAGGATTGCCAATGCCTCGCACCAGCGCGGGACAGGCGCCCCACGGCTATTCACCTGCGTTCTCGGGTAGCCGGACGAGTACCCCCATAGGCGTTACCCGCCGCTTCCACTTCAGTTGCCGACCCGCCAGCCACCGTTCACCGACACCACCGTTCCGGTGACGAACCCCGCCTCGGGCGAGGCCAGCCAGGCCACCGCCGCGGCGATGTCCTCGACCCGGCCGGTCCTGCCCAGCGGGGTCTCGCCGACGATGGCGGCGACCCGTTGCGGATCGAGGCCGCCGGGAAAGAACCGGGTGTCGGCGATGTAACCCGGCGCCACGCTGTTCACCGTGATCCCGCGCGAACCGAGTTCCCGCGCCAGGGCCACGCCGAAGCCATGCAGGCCGGCCTTGGCTGCCGCATAGCCCAGCGCACCGGGACTGCCGCTACCGGTCTGCGCAGCGATCGATCCGATATGGATGATCCGCCCGCCCTCTTCCGCGAAATGCGGCAACACCGCCAGCGACATGAGGAACGCGCTTTTCAGGTTGCCGTCCAGCAGCGCATCCCATTCCCGCTCGGCCTCAGCCAGCGGAGTGGTGGCGGCGATCTTTCGGGTGAACCCGGCGTTGTTCACCAGCACGTCGAGCCCCTGGAAGGTGTCGCCAACCCAGGCGGCCACCGCCTCGACAGCTTCGCGGCGAGAAAGATCGGCGGCCATCCAGGGCACACCGCCCAACTCGGCGGCAGCGCGTTGCAGGCGCTGGGAATCACGGGCCACCAGGGCGATCCGATAACCCTGTTGCCGAAGGCGCCGGGCGATGGCCAGGCCGATGCCCGACGAGCCGCCGGTGACCAGGGCGGTACGGGGGATTGGAGAATGAGTGTGCATGACGGGCTTCCTCTGTAATGGATGGAACGCCTCGTCTGGCCAAAGCGAGCGTACGGATGGATTTTCGACGGATCCGCCGCGATATATCCAATACTGTCTTTCTTAACTCACCATATCCGGGAGATATCGCAATGGCCGACTTACGCCAGTTCCGCCAGTTCGTCGCGGTTGCCGAGGAGCTGAGCTTCCGCCGCGCCGCTGAGCGCCTGCACATGGCCCAGCCACCGCTGACCACTGCGATCCGGCGGCTGGAAGAAGAAGTCGGCGCCAGCCTGCTGGAGCGTGACAACCGTATCCACCGCCTGACGCCGGCAGGCCGCGCGTTCCTCGACGAAGCCCGGCGCACCCTGGCCCAGGCCGAACGCACCCTGGCGGCCGCGCGCAGCGCCGCCAGCGGACGCAGAACGTTGCGCCTGGCGTTCGTCGACAGCACCATCAATATTCTGCTACCGCGCATACTCCAGGCGTTCCGCCAACAGCATGGCGCGCTGGACTTCCAGCTCCAGGAAGACACCACCGCAGGGCAACTGGAGGCGTTGCGCGAAGACCGCATCGATGCCGGCCTGATCGTTCTGCCGGTCGACTGCCAGCCCGGCCTGTACACACATCTACTGGTGGACGGCGACATGCGCGTGGCATTGCCCGAAGGGCATCGGCTGGCACGCCATGCGCGCCTGCGCCTGGAACAACTGGCCGGAGAACCCTGGCTGCTGTTTCCACGGCACTATGGGCCGGGCATGCACGACCTGATCGTCGCCGCCTGCGCGGCAGCCGGCTTCGTCCCGGAGGTGGTGCAGGAGGCACGGCAGATGCAGACCATCGCCGGGCTGGTGGCCGGCGGCATCGGCGTCGCGCTAGTGCCTTCGCTGCTACAACCGTTGCGCCCGCCGGGGGTCACCTTTCGTCCCCTGCAAGGGCGGCGGGCGCGAATTCCCTATCGGCTGGCGCTGGCCTACCGCACGCCGTCGGAACTCATCGAACGCTTTCGCGAAACCGCCCAGGCGATCGCCGCCGCCCCGGCTTTTCGCATGGCCTAGCGCCAGTCCCTGAGCGCCTCCTCGGCCGCCAGGTTCATCGGCTCGGCAAGCAGCCCGGCGACGCCGTAGTTCACCGCGAACACCGCCTTGTCCGCCATCGGCAGGAAAGTCACCCGCCCCGCCAGCGGCTCGAACAGGAACAGGTCGTGCTCGCCGGCCCGCAGCCAGCGCCAGAGATCGACCCCCAGCGGACTCTGCGACAAGCCCAGGCGGCGGCCCCGGGACTGCTGCTCGAGGGCCAGGAAGCGGCCGCTGAGCGCGTCGAGGCGATAGCCCGGCGCCAGACCGATCAACGCGGCCAGCCCCTTCCAGCGGAAAATCCGCGCGTCCAGTTGCCAGAGTTCGCCGTCCAGCACCACGCTGCGCTCGTTGGCGCCCTCCTGGATCAGCACCCGGTAGCGCTGCGGCCCTTCGGCCTGGAAGCTCAGGGTGGCCATCGGCTGCTCGGGCTTGAGCAGCGAATAGCTGCGCAGGTCCCAGGCGAGCACCAGCAGCAGCGCCGCCACGGCGACGAAGGCCAAGCCGCAGGTGCCGCGCAGCCAGCCGAGGAACCAGGTGCGTTCGAAGAGGATGCGCACCGCGACCAGGGCGGCCAGCAAGGCCAGTAACGCGAATGCCCAGGCCAGACCGTCGTACTGCATGCAAGCGATTCCTTCTGCGTGAAATTGCGGGCATTATGCGCACCCCTCCTCCCGACGGCCAGCGAGGCCGTTTCCCGATTGGAAGCAGGTCCGGTTTTTCATGCCCTTCGAACTCGCGATAGACCCCAGCACCCTGATCATCCTGGCCGTGGTGGCCTTTCTCGCCGGCTTCATCGACGCCATCGCCGGCGGCGGCGGCCTGTTGACCATCCCTGCGCTGCTCACCGCCGGGGTCCCGCCGCACCTGGCGCTGGGTACCAACAAGCTGAGCTCGACCTTCGGTGCGGCGACCGCCAGCTACACCTTCTACCGGCGCAAGCTGTTCCATCCCGGGAAATGGCGCAACGGTCTGCTCGCCACCGCGATCGGCGCCGCCATAGGCGCCTGGGCGGCTCACCTGCTGCCCGCCGAGTGGCTGAACCGGATGCTCCCGGTGGTGGTATTCACCTGCGGCCTCTACATGCTCTTCGGCGGCACGCCGAAGGCGCCGCTGGACGCCGATGCGCCGCTCGGACGCAAGCGCCAGTGGCCGCAGGGCCTCGCCCTGGGCTTCTACGACGGCGTGGCGGGACCGGGCACCGGAGCGTTCTGGACCGTCAGCTCGCTGCTCATGTACCCGCTGGACCTGGTCCGCGCCAGCGGTGTGGCGCGGAGCATGAACTTCGTCAGCAACATAGTGGCGCTGGCGGTGTTCATCGCCTCCGGCCAGGTGATCTGGTTGCTCGGCCTGTGCATGGGTGCGTCGCTGATGGTCGGCGCCTATTTCGGCGCGCGCACTGCCATCGGCGGCGGGGCGAAGTTCATTCGCCCGGTGTTCATCCTGGTGGTCCTGGCGCTGACCGCGCGGCTAGCCTGGCAGCACTGGTTCAGCGGCGCCTGAGCGGCGCGCCAGGTACAGGTCGATCAGGTGCCGGGCGATCGAGCGCTGCGCCGGTAGCGGCGGCAAGGCATCGAGGGAGAACCACTGGGCGTCCTCGATCTCGTCTTCCTGCGGGACGATCTCGCCGGACACGTACTCGGCGTGGAAACCGAGCATCAGCGAATGCGGGAACGGCCAGTTCTGGCTGCCGATGTATTCGAGATTGGCGACCTCCACCCCGACCTCTTCGCGCACCTCGCGGACCACGCACTGCTCCACCGACTCGCCGGCCTCGACGAAGCCGGCCAGGGTACTGTAGACCCCCGGCACGAAGCGCGGCGAACGCGCCAGCAACACCTCGTCGCCCCGGGTCACCAGGACGATCATGCTCGGCGACAGGCGCGGGTACTGGTGCAGCCCGCACTGCGGACACTGCATCACCCGCTCGTGGTCCTGCGCCTGCATGCGTGTGCCGCAATTGCCGCAGAACCGGTTGTGACGTGCCCAGATGCCGATCTGGCTGGCATAGCCGAGCATGCAGAACTGATCGAAATCGCCGTGCAGCATGAACTGCCGCAACGGCGCCCAGGCCATGCCCGGCAGCTCGATCGGCTCGTCCAGTTCCAGCACGTAGACCGGCTCGCCCTGCCAATGGCCGACCCCATGTTCGGCGAGCAGCGGGAGTTCCTGGCGCTTCAGCCATTCGCGGGGGAACAGCAGGCCGTTGTCGTCCTGGAGGAAGCGCTGCTGACAGTGCGCGAGCACCCAGCCGCCGACCTGGGCGGTAGCCGGCCGACCTGCCTGCCAGCGGAACTCGCCGGCCATCAGGCGGCCACCGGCAGTCCGAGCGCCTTGACGCTGGCGCTGGCCAGGTCGAGGACGTCCGGCTGGCCCTGCGGACGCAGCACGGCACCGCCCTCGAGATAGTATTCGAGACTGGTCAGGGCGTCGGCGAGGGTTTCCAGCATCTGTTCCGAAGGCATCTGCGCGGTCTCGATCATGCGCTGCTGGATGTAGTCGGCGCAGCCGCCGACCAGCAGCGCGGCGCGCTCCTGACCGAGGAACCAGAGACCGCCCCGGACCGCCTGCAGGCTGGCCGGGACGTTGGCCAGGTTGAGCTTGTCGCCATTGGATTCCAGGTACGCGGTGATCGCACGCTTGGCCAGGGCCAGGCCGGCCTTGGCCTCCTCGATCACCACGATGCGCGCCTCGGCCAACTGGTGCACGGCGAACGCATCGGCTTCCTGCCCGGGCTCCGCCGGAGTCGGCCGGATGATGCGGCGCTCGCCGCGCTCGAGGTTGCCGACCATGCTTTCCACGTAGAGCACCGCATCGGCCAGGCGCAGCAACGCCGGCGGCGAATCGGCGACGCCGCTGGCAGCCCAGGCGGCCACGGTGGGTAGCTGGGTCTGCAGGGCGGTGCCGGCCGAGTTCAGGCCGACCATGCCGAGGGTCTTGCTCAGCTTGCCCAGTTGCGCATGCAGGTTGGTCAGGCTATCCGGCTGGGCCACGCCGCGCTCGATCAGGTCGAGCATGTCCTTGACCCCGGCGAGTTCCTCGCGGATCGCCGTGGACAGCGAACGCATCACCGACTGGCCGGGGCCGGACAGGCGCTGCGATTCCTCTTCCAGCAGGTGGTCGGTGAACGGCAGCGGCGCCAGCCCATGCAGTTCGCGGACCTCGCGCGAACGCGGGCCCTGGCCGTCGGACAGCGCCACCAGGTAAAGCAGTTCCTTGAGCAGATGGCGCGGCGCCTCGTAGGCCGGGCCGATCAGCAATTGCTTGAGCTCGCGGTCGATGCGCGAGAACAGTTGCTTGCGCGACTTGCGCGGCAACAGTTGGCCATCGACGATCGACTCGATCGCCGCGGCGCCGATCCAGCACAGCCGCGAACGGGCCACCCCGCCGTGCAGGCTGTCGAGGCGCGCCAGCGCGCGGCCCATCAGCTTGAGGCTGGGATAGAGGTTCTGTTCGCGGATCAGGCCGAGCAGGCCGATCTGGTACATGTGGCGCATCCGCCGGCTTTCCTCGCCCAGTTCGGCTTCGGAAGGCAGGTGGTCGATGGCAGTGCTCGGCGGCCGCGGGATATCCAGGCGGGCGCTGAAGAAGAAGCTTTCCGGCAGCGCCGGCTGCCCTGCGGCACAGCGCACTTCGTTGATCGCCGGCAAGAGCAGCTCGGGGATCTCCTGGCGATTGGCCTCGACGTTCTCCAGGTAGCGGCGCAGCACGTACAGGGCGTTGCCCAGGGCTGCCAGCTGGCCGTCGCGCTCCTCGCTGACGCCGGTGGGAATGTCGGTCGCCAGCTGCAGGGCTTCCTGGGCCAGCAGCTCGGCGCCGGCCAGCTCGATCAGGTTGAGGGTGCCGCGGATCTGTTGCAGGCATTCGACGGCGTGCTGCAGCAGGCTGCCGTTCTGCCGCTCGGCAATGAACTGCTCAAGACCCTGTTCGGCCTGTTCCATGGTGGCGAACAACTCGTCGCGCACCAGACTGAGGGACGTGGCTCCTGTGACCATCGGTCTAGTGCGCCTCCCGCGCAAGAATATACAACGGCATCAATCAGCGAATTCCGGCTTCTGCTTGGCCATATGCGCGGCCATCGCCACCCGCAGGTCGGCGGACTGGAGCATGGCGGCGTTCCAGGTAGCGACGTACTCGAGGCCGTCGTCGACCCGGTGGTCGCGCATATAGCGGATCATTTCCTTGGTACCACGGATGGCGATCGGCGACTTCGCGGCGATCTGCCGCGCCAGTTCGAAGACCCCATCCATCAATGCGGCCTGGTCCGCGTAGGTACGATTGACCAGGCCGATGCTCCGTGCCTCTTCGCCGTCGACCATGCGCCCGGTGTAGGCCAGCTCGCGCATCATGCCATCGCCGATGATCCGCGGCAGGCGCTGCAGGGTGCCGACGTCGGCGGCCATGCCGATGTCGATCTCCTTGATCGAGAACTGCGCGTCGGCGGTCGAGTAGCGCATGTCGCAGGCCGAGACCAGGTCGATGGCGCCGCCCAGGCAGTAGCCCTGGATCGCCGCGAGCACCGGCTTGCGGCAGTTGTCGACCGCGTTGAACGAGGCCTGCAGCTCGAGAATCTTGCGACGCAGGGCGTCGGCGTTGCGGCCGACGTCCTTGCCCAGTTGGCTGCCGACCTGGGCCAGCAGCATCAGGTCGATCCCCGAGGAAAAATGCTTGCCCGCCCCGGACAGCACGACCACCCGCACTTCGTCGGTATCGTCGACCCAGCGGAAGATCTCGATGATCTCGCGCCAGAAGTCCTGGTTCATGGCATTGATCTTGTCCGGACGGTTGATCTGGACGTGGGCGATCTTGTCTGCCAGCTCCACACGGAATGCGTTGTACTCGGTCACGGCGATAGTCCTCGGCAGAGCAACTGCGCTGTCAGAACGCAGAGATTTTTGTTGTGCGGAAAATCCCGCAACTATAACAAGGGCGAGCCAAATGTCGATGCTGCACTATGTGATGCACGGCACGCCCATTGATACCGCAATCTCTTCGATGATTGCGCTAAACGCTTGATCCAACGAAAGTCCTGCTGGCATTTTCAGTCTTTTCCTTGCCGTGGAGTCCATCGTGAGCAGTCCCCTGAGCCAGGCTTTCGCACAGAACTTCCTCGGGCATTCGCCGCGCTGGTACAAGCTGACGGTGCTCGCCTTCCTCTTGCTCAACCCCCTGCTGCTATGGCTGGCCGGGCCGGTGACAAGCGCCTGGGTGCTGGTCGGCGAGTTCATCTTCACCCTGGCCATGGCGCTGAAATGCTATCCGCTACAGCCGGGTGGCCTGTTGGTGCTGGAGGCGCTGCTGCTTGGCCTGGCTACCCCCGAGGCGCTCTATGCGGAATTGCAGCACAACTTCCCGGTGCTCCTGCTGCTGATGTTCATGGTCGCCGGCATCTACTTCATGAAGGACCTGCTGCTCCTGCTGTTTTCCCGCCTGCTGCTCGGCGTGCGCTCGAAGACCCTGCTATCGCTCCTGTTCTGCCTGCTGGCCGCCCTCCTCTCGGCCTTCCTCGACGCCCTCACCGTGACCGCCGTGGTGATCAGCGTGGCGGTGGCATTCTTCGCCGTGTATCACCGGGTCGCTTCGGGGCAGCGCGCCAGCGAGGACTACGATCCCGCCACCGACCGCCAGGTCCCCGAGCTGCACCGGGCCCATCTCGAGGAATTCCGCGCCTTCCTCCGCAGCCTGCTCATGCACGCGGCGGTCGGCACCGCGCTGGGCGGCGTCTGCACCCTGGTGGGAGAGCCGCAGAACCTGCTGATCGGCCACGAGGCCGGCTGGCATTTCGTCGAGTTCTTCCGCCAGGTCGCGCCGGTATCCATGCCGGTACTGGCGGCCGGCCTGCTGACCTGCGTGCTGCTGGAGAAGAGCCGCCGCTTCGGCTATGGCGCCCAGTTGCCGGCGGCGGTGCGCCAGGTGCTCGCCGAGTACGCCGCCAGCGAAAGCCGCAAACGCGGAGCGCAGCAGAAGGCCGCGCTGCTGGTGCAGGCCCTGGCGGCGCTGGTACTGATCGTCGGGCTGGCCCTGCATGTCGCCGAGGTCGGCCTGATCGGCCTGTTGGTGATCGTGCTGATCACTGCCTTCACCGGCGTCACCGACGAACACCAGATCGGCCGCGCCTTCCAGGAGGCCCTGCCGTTCACTGCGCTGCTGGTGGTGTTCTTCGCGGTGGTCGCGGTGATCCACCAGCAGCACCTGTTCACCCCGATCATCCAGGCGGTGCTGGCGCTGCCGGCGGAACGCCAGCCGGGCATGCTGTTCATCGCCAACGGCCTGCTCTCGGCGATCAGCGACAACGTATTCGTCGCCACCATCTACATCACCGAGGTGAAACAGGCGCTGGATGCCGGCCACATGAGCCGCGAGCATTTCGATACCCTGGCGGTGGCGATCAATACCGGCACCAACCTGCCCAGCGTAGCGACGCCCAACGGCCAGGCGGCGTTCCTCTTCCTGCTGACCTCCTCCATCGCCCCGCTGGTGCGCCTGTCGTACGGCCGCATGGTCTGGATGGCGCTACCCTACACCCTGGTGATGGGCGGCCTGGGCTGGTGGGCGGTCAGTCATTGGCTTTGAGCGTCGGCACTCCGTTGACCTGGTTGCGCCATTGCCGCCAGGTGTACATTGGGATACCGGCCATCAGCACCAGGAAGCCCCAGAAGATCGCCTGCTGGCCGGTGCCATACAGCGCCCATAGCGAGTAGGCGAAGCCCAGCGAGCCGATCACCAGCAATTGCCGGCGTGAACGCGGCGAGAACTCGTCCGGTCGCACCGCCAGCAGTTGCAACAGCGCGGCGGTGCAGAACGCGTAGGGGACCACCCCGGTCATGGTGCCGAGCAGGATGATCACGTTGAACACATCGACCAGGTCGCCATGCCCGTCGACCATCACCAGCGCCGTCACCAGCAGCCCCGAGGCCAGCAGGCCGTGGGCCGGCGCGCCGTTCTTGTTGAGCTGGCCGAGCGACTCCGGGAACAGCCCGTCGCGCGCCGGAGCCACCGGGATCTGGCCCTGCAACAGGACCCAGCCATTGAGCGCGCCCAGGCAGGCGATGACCGCCCCGGCAGCCACCAGGTAGTAGCCCCAGTCGCCCATCAGGATCCGCGCCGCGTCGGCGAACGGCGAGGTGGAGCGGGCCAGCACCTCCGGCGGCATCAGGCCCTGCACCGCAGTGATCGAGAGGATGTAGAGGGCCGCCGCGGCCAGCGTGCCGAACAGGGTCGCACGGGGAATGGTGCGGCGCGGATCCTCGACGTCGTCGGCCGGCACGGTGGCCGACTCCAGGCCGATGAACGACCACAGGGTCAGCGCCGCGGTGGTGGCGATCGCCTGGGCATAGCCCATGTTCGGCAGCTCGCTGCGCGCCGGGATCGCCAGGTGCTCGGGATTGAAGTGGAACCAGCCGAGGATACCGACCAGCAACAACGGCAGCAGCTTGAGGATGGTCAGCAGGTTCTGCACCACGCTGAAGGTGCCGATGCCTCGCAGGTTGATCAGGGTGCACAGCCAGATCGCGGCGATGGCCACGCTGACCATCAGCAGCGGATCCGCCAGCGCCGGGATGAATACCCGCAGGTAGCCGACCAGGGTCACGGCGATCGCCGCGTTGCCGATCCAGGCGGCTTTCCAGTAGGTCCAGGCGCACAGGTAGCCGGCGAAGCTGCCGAAACCGTCGCGGGTATAGGCGTAGGGGCCGCCGGCGCCGGGGTTGACCCGCGCCAGGCGGGCGAAGGTCAGCGCCAGCAGCACCGCGCCGGTGCTCGACACCAGCCAGCCGAACAGGCTGAGCCCGCCGAACGCCGCCAGGCTGGAGGGAAGCAGGAAGACTCCCGAACCGACCATGTTGCCGATCACCAGCGCGCTGCAGGTCCAGAACCCCATGCCGCGCTTGCCGGCCTTCTCTCCCCCCGCCATCGACACCCCTTAGCCTGTCGGCTTCATTCCTTTATGCATTCAACGGTATAGCAGCGCCCGGACGGTCCGTCCTGATGCTGCAGGCCATGCACATCGGAGTCGAAACCAGGGAAGGCGCGCTCGAAGGTCCGCGCGAACTCGAGATAGTCGAGGATCGAGCGGGTCGCCTCGGTGAAGCGCTCACCCGGCATGATCAGCGGGATACCCGGCGGATAGGGTACCAGCATGACGGCCGCGATGCGCCCTTCCAACCGAGCGATCGGTACCGCCTCGACCTCGCCGCGCACCAGCTTGTCGTAGGCCTCGGACGGCCGCATCGCGACCTCCGGCAGCACCGTGTACATGCGCTTCATGGCCTTCGCCGTGGCGTTGTCGCGGTAGCTGGCGTGCATGGCGTCGCTGAGGTCGCGCAGGCCCACTCCGTTGTAGCGCTTGCCGCCGGCCTGGGCCACGGAGGGCAAGACGTCGAGCAGCGGCAGGTTGGCGTCGTAACAGCGCTTGAATTCGAGCAGTTCGGTGACCAGGGTGCTCCACTTGCCCTTGGTGATGCCCATCGAGAACAGCACCAGGAAGGAGTAGAGACCGGTTTTCTCCACCACCAGCCCGCGCTCCCAGAGGAAGCGGCTGACGATGGCAGCCGGAATCCCCTGCTCGCTGAGCTTGCCGCCGGCGCTCAAGCCCGGGGTGGTCAGGGTGACCTTGATCGGATCGAGCAGCACGTAGTCTTCGGCGATATCGCCGAAGCCGTGCCAGTCGGCGCTCGGCTCCAGCACCCAATCATGGGTGCCGACCTGATCGGTGCCCTCCACCTGCTCCGGCTGCCAGACGCCGAACCACCAGTCGTTCCGGTCCAGGTTCTGCCGTACGTTGGCCAGGGCCCGGCGGAAGCTGAGGGCCTCGTCGAAGGTCTCCTGGATCAGCGAACGCCCGGCGGGCCCTTCCATCATCGCCGAAGCCACGTCCAGCGAAGCGATGATGCCGTACTGCGGCGAGGTCGAGATGTGCATCATGAAGGCTTCGTTGAAGCGCGCCACGTCCAGCTTCCGGGTCCCGCCATCCTGCACGTGGATCATCGAGGCCTGGCTGAAGGCGGCGAGCATCTTGTGCGTGGAGTGGGTGGCGAACACCAGGGGTCCCTCCTCGCTGCGCGAGGTGCCCATGCCATAGCGTCCGTCGTAGAACTCGTGGAACGCGGCATAGGCGTACCAAGCCTCGTCGAAGTGCAACACCTCGACGCTGTCGCCGAGGGTCTGCTTGATCAGCTCGGCGTTGTAGCACAGGCCGTCGTAGGTGGAGTTGGTCACCACCGCCAGCTTCACCTTCGGCTCGCGGCCGCGCGCCAGTGGGCTGGCGGCGATCTTCGCGGCGATCGACTCCTTGCTGAATTCGCTCAGAGGGATCGGCCCGATGATCCCCAGTTCGTTGCGTTCCGGAGTCAGGTAGAGCGGTATCGCCCCGGTCATGATGATCGAGTGGAGGATCGACTTGTGGCAGTTGCGGTCCACCAGCACCAGGTCTTCGCGACCGACCATGGAGTGCCAGACGATCTTGTTCGCGGTGGAAGTGCCATTGATCACGAAGAAGGTATGGTCGGCGCCGAAATTGCGCGCGGCACGGTCCTCGGCCTCGGCCAGGGGGCCGGTATGGTCGAGCAGCGATCCCAGCTCGGGGACCGAGACCGACAGGTCGGAACGCAGCGTGTTCTCCCCGAAGAACTGGTGGAACGCCTGTCCCACCGGACTCTTGCGATAGGCGACACCGCCGCCGTGGCCCGGCGTATGCCAGGAATAGTTGGACTGCGCGGTGTGCTCGACCAGCGCACGGAAGAATGGCGGCAGCAGCCCGGCCAGGTAGTTGCGCGCCGCCCGGGCGACCTGGCGGGCGAGGAACGGCACGGTGTCTTCGAACAGGTAGAGGATGCCGCGCAACTGGTGCAGGTCGGCCATGGACTCGGCCGGCGCGTTCTCGATGGTCACCTGCTCGCCGAGGGCGAAGATCGGCAATTGCGGCGCCCGCACGCGGGCCACGCGGATCAGTTCGACCACATCCTGCAGCAGGCGCTGGTTTTCCCCGGCACCTTCGGCGGCGACCAGAATGCAGGCCAGGCCGTGGTGGGTGGAAGCGACGATGCGCCCCTCGGCGGAGCTGGCGGTGGAGAGAATGCTGAAGCCGTCCTGCTCCAGTTCGTGGGCGATGCCCCGCACGCGTTCGCCGGCAACGGTGTCGGCCTTGATGTCGCGATGGACGATGAGGACGGGAAATTTGAGGTCTTTATACATTGTTGATCCCGAGCAGCAGGCGGGCGAACCCCGCCGGTCGGCTCAGGGTAGAGACTTGCCGGCACGCGCGTAACCCCCGGCGGCTTGCCCTTGTAAGAAAAGGTCGCGGCAACACAAGTCGGCGCGCCGCGCTTGCCTCCTCTCCCGCCAGCGAGGAGCATGGACCTCTCTGCCCTGCTACGGAGCGACAACGATGCGCAGCGCTTATCGGATCGTCAGCGATCACTATGCGGCCTCTAGCCGTGGGGACCTCGCCGGAATGCTGGCGGACATGGACGAACGCACCGAATGGACGGAAATGGCCGGTTTCCCGCTGGCCGGCACCTATGTCGGCGCGGCCGCCATCGGCGCCGGTGTGTTCCAGGCCTTGCAGCGGGACTGGGAGGGCTTCAGGGTCGAGATCGAGCGCCTGATCGACGGCGGCGACAGCGTGGTCGCCGTCGGTCGATATGCAGCGACCCACCGTCGCAGCGGCAAGTCGTTCGAAGCGCGCGTGGCACACGTATGGACGGTGGAGGACGGCAGGATCCGCCGTTTCGAGCAGTTCTGCGACACCTTGCTGGTGGAGCGGGCGACGCGCTGAACGCGGCGCCCGTGGTGCATGGGCAGGCTATTCGCCGACCGGCGCTTCCAGTTGCGCCCAGAGCGACGGACCACCTGCCGACTTCTCGATCACCGCCAGCCGCGCCGCATGCGCAGCCAGCTCTTCGGCGTTGGCGCGCAGCACCGGGGTGGCGACCCGCGCCGGATCGAGCCGACGGATCGGGCTGACCATCGGCCGGCCGCTGCCGTCGCCTTCCGCGCCGCTGCCGGCCAGCGACAGGCTGGTCTGGCCGCCGGTCATCGCCAGGTAGACGTCGGCGAGGATCTCGGCGTCGAGCAACGCGCCGTGCAGGTCGCGGCCGGAGTTGTCCACGCCGTAGCGCTTGCACAACGCATCGAGGTTGTTGCGCTGGCCCGGATGGCGCTCGCGGGCCATCAGCAGGGTATCCAGCACCGAGCAGTACTCGGTCACGTCCGAGCGGTCCTGCTGGCCCAGCAGGGCGAACTCGTTGTTGATGAAGCCGATATCGAACGCCGCGTTGTGGATGATCAGCTGGGCGCCGCGGATGAATTCGAAGAAATCGTTGGCGACCTCGCGGAAGCGCGGCTTGTCCTTCAGGTATTCGTTGGTGATGCCGTGGACGGCGATCGCCCCTTCGTCAACCTCGCGATCGGGTTGCAGGTAGACGTGGAAGTGGCGACCGGTCAGGCGGCGCCCCTCCAGCTCGACACAGCCGATCTCGATGATCCGGTGACCATCGGTCACCGGCATGCCGGTGGTTTCGGTATCCAGTACGACGCTACGCATCTATAGAGCCTTTCTCTGTTTCGCTGCAGCCGCGGCTGCTGAACGCTTGTTTCGGTGTGGCCGCTCAGCGCGGCAATTCGGCGACGCCACGGTTGGCCAACTGGTCGGCCCGCTCGTTGCCGGGATCGCCGGTATGCCCGCGGACCCACTGCCACTCCACCTGGTGCCGGGCGACCTGCTCATCCAGGGCCTGCCAGAGGTCGGCATTCTTGACCGGCTGCTTGCTGGCGGTCTTCCAGCCGCGCTTCTTCCAGTTCGGCAACCATTCGGTGATGCCGCGCATCACGTATTCCGAGTCGGTGATCAGACGGATCGGACAGGAACGCTTGAGTGCCGCCAGCGCCTGGATCGCCGCCATCAGTTCCATGCGGTTGTTGGTGGTGTCCGGCTCGCCGCCCCAAAGCTCTCGCTCGGCGCCCTTGTAGAGGAGCAACGCCCCCCAGCCGCCGCGCCCAGGGTTGCCCTTGCAGGCGCCGTCGGTATAGATCACTACCTGTTCTTTATCTGTCATGCCTAAATTTCGGAATCTCGCCGGCTGACTTTCGCCACCGGCATGGGCACCAGCTGACCGCGCGGTTCGCGCTTGCTCTGGCGCAACGGGCGCAACCCCACGACCAGCTTGCGTGCCACCAATAGATAGAAGCCGGCGCCCGAAGACTGCCAGGCGTCGCCCCAGCGCTCCAGGCGAGCCAGGCGCGATTGCCAGGCTGCCGACGCAAGCGGCGGACGATAGCACCCGAAGCGCCGTTTCTCCAGCGCGAAGCCCAGCAGGTTGAGCCAGTCGCAGGCCCGCGACGGAGGAATGCAGCGGGCCTGGCGCAAGGCATCCCCGGCGAAATAATGACGGATGCCCCACAGGCTCCATGGGTTGATGCCGATCAGCAGCAGGTGGCCGCCCGGACGAACGGTACGCGCGGCTTCGCGCAGGAGACGGTGAGGCGACAGGCAGAAATCCAGGCCGTGTTGCAGCAGGACCACGTCCGCGGCATGTTCGCTGAGCGGCCAGGCGCCCTCTTCGCAGGCGATGTCCACGCCCGGCAGCGGCGGCCCCAGGCGCACGCCGCGCTGAATCTGTCCGGTGCTCGGCGGCAGTTCGGCATGCGGCCCGTAGTGCACCAGGTAGCCACCGAAGTAACGGGTCAGCTCGTCGCACAACAGGCGTCGCTCCTCGGCCAGCATCAGGCTGCCCAGCGGCCCCTGGAACCAGTCGCGCGCCCGGTTGATCGATGCCAGCCACTCGGCATCGGTCTGGGCGAAGGCTTGCGGTTCGTTCATGCGTACCTCCAGCGTCTTCCCCTTCGCGGCGACGGACGCCGGCACGACGGGAAAATAAGCAATACTATGCGCCAATGACTTCTGCTTAGCGACATCGACCCATGATACAGATCGACGCCCTGCCCGCCTTCAACGACAACTACATCTGGCTGTTGCAAGATGCGACAAGCCGTCGCTGCGCGGTGGTCGACCCCGGCGACGCCAAGCCGGTGGAAGCCTGGCTGGCCACCCATCCCGACTGGCGGTTGAGCGATATCCTGGTGACCCACCACCATCACGACCACGTCGGCGGCGTCGCGGCCCTGAAGGAACTGACCGGCGCGCGGGTTCTCGGCCCGGCCAACGAGAAGATCCCGGCCCGCGACCTGGCGCTGGAAGACGGCGAACGGGTCGAGGTGCTCGGCCTGGTCTTCGAGATCTTCCACGTGCCCGGCCATACCCTCGGCCATATCGCCTACTACCACCCGGCGGAGACGCCGCTGCTGTTCTGCGGCGACACCCTGTTCGCCGCCGGCTGCGGCCGTCTCTTCGAAGGCACCCCGGCGCAGATGCATCATTCCCTGGCGCGACTGGCCGCGCTGCCGGCCAACACCCGGGTCTACTGCACCCACGAGTACACGCTGAGCAACCTGCGCTTCGCGCTGGCGGTGGAGCCCGACAACGCAGCGCTGCGGGAACGCTTCGAGGAAGCGACCCGGCTGCGCGAACGGGACCGCATCACCCTGCCGTCGGAAATCTCGCTGGAATTGTCGACCAATCCATTTCTTCGCGTTTCGGAAAAATCTGTTAAGAAAAAAGCCGACCAGCGGAGCGGCCAGCAAAACCGCACCCCGGAGGAGGTTTTCGCCGTCCTGAGGGCCTGGAAGGACCAGTTCTGAAGGTTGGCGAAATCTTGACCACTCTTGAGGTCATTTCTAGAATCGGCTGAATTTTTGCCCGGAACAGCACTCAGCCGATGCCGCCACAGACACGTAAAACCCCCGATCTAGACGCCCTGGCTCGCGCCGTTCGGGTGTCCATCCTGCTCATCGCCGGTGCGCTCGTCGGCTGCCAGGGCAGCGGCCAGATCAAGGGGGAGGCCCAGGCCAAAGCAGCACGTCCCGGCGCCCGAGCCGTCGACGTCCAGTTCAACCCCTCCTGGCTGCATACCCAGCCCGGCCAGAACGCCGCCTACAACGACATCTGGGACCGCATGCGCGACGGTTTCCAGCTCCAGGATGCGATCAGCACCAACCCGCGCATCGAACGCCAGCGCCTCTGGTTCCTCAGCAACCAGTCGTTCCTCGAACAATCGAGCGCGCGCGGCAGCCTCTACATGCACTACGTGGTCGAGCGCCTGGAAGAACGCAACATGCCGCTCGAACTGGCGCTGCTGCCGGTCATCGAAAGCGCCTATAACCCCTTCGCCCTGTCGCGCAGCAACGCCGCCGGCCTCTGGCAGTTCATTCCCGCCACCGGCCAGCATTTCAACCTGCGCCAGACCAATTTCTACGACGGTCGCCGCGACATCACCGCCTCGACCAATGCCGCCCTGACCTATCTCGAGCGCCTGCACGACATGTTCAACGGCGACTGGATGCTCGCCCTGGCGGCCTACAACGCCGGCGAAGGCACTGTCAGCCGCGCCATCGAACGCAACGAGAAACTGGGCCTGCCGACCGACTACTGGAACCTGCCGCTGCCGCAGGAAACCCAGGACTACGTACCCAAGCTGCTCGCCCTCTCACAGATCGTCATGGCGCCGGATTCCTACGGCATCAGCCTGAACCCGATCAACAACGAGCCCTACTTCCAGGCCGTCCGGGTCAAGCGCGGGATCGACCTGTCCAGCGTCGCCGCGCTGGCGAACCTGGACGAGGACGAGCTGTACCAGCTGAACCCGGCCTACAAGCGCCGCGTGACCATGGACGGCCCCCAGCAACTGTTGGTGCCGATGGAGAAAGCGGCGTTCCTGACCGCCTCGCTGGACACCCTCAAGCCGAAGGAAGTCACCGCCTGGCAGCAATACCGGGTGCGTAGCGGCGACAGCCTGCACAGCATCGCCAACCGCTATCGGATCACCGTAGCGGAGCTCAAGAGCGCCAACCGCCTGTCCAGCAACCACCTGCGCAAGGGCCAGCAACTGAGCATCCCCGGGCAGATCGCCGGCGGCGCCGTCAAGCCGGTCTACCAGCAACTCGCCCGACAGGCTTCCACCCCGGCCAGGACCCGCTCCTATAAGGTCAAGAACGGCGACAGCCTGTGGCAGATCGCCCGCAACAACGGCGTCGACGTCAACGACCTGAAGCGCTGGAACGGCCTGGACAAGCACGCCCTGAAGGTCGGCCAGACCCTCAAGCTGCAAGGCGGCACCCAGGCCCTGGCGGCCCGCAAGGGAAACGCCGCCGGCAAGCGCGACAGCGCCACCTACTACAAGGTCAAGCAAGGCGACTCGATGTACCTGATCGCCAAGCGCTTCAATGTCGAAATGAAGCACCTGCAGCGCTGGAACCCGCGCAGCAAGCAGGCGCTCAAGCCCGGCCAGACCCTGACCCTGTACCTGGACACCGCGAGCCGCTGACAGCCCATTGCAGGCCGTCCCGAAACGCCACGCCCGCTCCTGCCGGCGTGGCGTTTTCGCAAGCGCGGCCAGAACCCCGGACCCTAGGCCGGACAGGCCCGCGCTCCCTCTTTTTTCCTGTGCGGGCAAGGTGTTACTGTTGTCTGACGATTCGTTGTCAAAAATAGCCAAGGACCCGGACACACGCCTGATGCGTCGCCTCTCCTTCCTGATCCTCGGCCTGGCCGTGAGCCTGCCCAGCTTCGCCGCGATTACCCAGAGCCATGGTTATGCCCAATTCGGCACGCTCAAGTATCCGGCCAATTTCCAGCACTTCGACTGGACCAATCCCGACGCCCCCAAAGGCGGCACCTTGCGCCTGATGGCCTCGGGCAGCTTCGACACGCTCAACCCCTACACCCTGAAAGGCACCAGCCCGATCGGCACCGGCGATTTCCTCCAGTACGGAGTCAACGAGCTGAACGAACCATTGATGGTGGGCACCGGCCTGTACGACCCGTCCGGCGACGAACCAGCCTCCAGCTATGGCCTGATCGCGAAGAGCGTGGAATACGCGGAAAACCGCAGCTGGGTGGTATTCAACCTGCGGCCGGAAGCGCGCTTCCACGACGGCAGGCCGATCACCGCCAGCGACGTGGCCTTTTCCTATCGCACCCTGGTCAAGCAGGGGCACCCGATGTACCGCACCTACCTGCAGGAGGTGAAGCGGGTCGATATCCTCACCCCCCACCGGGTGCGTTTCGTCCTGCGGCGCTCCGGCAACCCGCTGCTGATCCTGCGCCTGGGCGAGCTTCCGGTGCTGCCGCAGCATTACTGGAAGGATCGCGACTTCCGCGCCACCACCTTCACCGCGCCGCTGGGCAGCGGTCCCTATCGCATCGTCGAGGTCGATCCCGGGCGCCGCCTGGTGTTCGAACGCGTGAAGGGCTGGTGGGGCGAAAAACTGCCGGTGAACCGCGGCAAATACAATTTCGACCGGGTCGTGGTGGACTTCTACCGGGACAACGGCGTCGCCTTCGAAGCCTTCAAGGCCGGCGAGTTCGACTTCTACATCGAGCACCAGGCGAAGAACTGGCTGAACAACTATCGCTTCCCCGCGGTTCTGCGCGGCGATGTGATCCGCACGGAAATCCCGCACCAGATCCCCAGCCAGACCCAGGCGTTGTTCATGAACACCCGTCGCGCCGTGTTCAAGGAGCGCGCGCTACGCCAGGCGCTGGGCGAGATGTTCGACTTCGAATGGACCAATCGCGCCCTCTTCAGCAATTCCTACCTGCGCTCGCGCAGCTACTACCCGAACAGCGAATTCGCCGCCAGCGGCGTCCCGGAGGGCCAGGAATGGCTGTACCTGTCGCCGTACCGCAAGCAATTGCCGGCGCAGTTGTTCAAACAGCCGTTCAGCCTGCCGACCACCGAGGGGCGCGGCATTCCCCGTGAAACCCTCAGGCATGCGCTCGGTCTACTGGCCGATGCCGGCTGGAAGCTGTCCGGCGACCGACTGCTGAATAAAAAGGGCGAACCGCTGCGCTTCGAAATCCTGCTGGTCAATCCGAGCCTGGAGCGTATTCTCCAGCCCTATCGCGAAAACCTCGCCAGCATCGGCATCGACGCGCGCCTGCGCACCGTCGACCGCGCCCAATACAAGCAGCGCCTGGACCAGTTCGACTACGACATGATCCTCATGACCCTGCCGCAGACCCTCAGTCCCGGCCTGGAACAGTGGCAGTACTTCCACTCCAGCCAGGTGAAGGTCAAGGGCAGCAAGAATTACGCGGGCATCGCCAACCCGGTGGTCGACGCCATGCTCAACCGCCTGCTAGGCGCCCACAGCCGCGACGAACAGGTCGCCGCCGCGCGCGCCCTGGACCGGACCTTGCTCTGGCAGTACTACAGCATTCCCAACTGGTACCTCAATTCGCACCGTCTGGCGTACCGCAACCGCTTCGCCTTCGTCGCCACCCCGCCCTACACCCTGGGCCTGCGCGCGTGGTGGCAGAAAAACCTGGAGACGTCCCGATGATCCGTCCCCGCTTCACCCCTCTGCTGGCAGCCCTGCTGCTCGGCTGCTGCGGCCCGCTCCTCGCCGCCCCGAAACATGCACTGACGCTCTACGATGAGCCTCCGAAGTATCCCGCCGATTTCAAGCATTTCGACTACGTGAATCCGGATGCGCCAAAAGGCGGCATCCTCCGCCAGGCCGACTTCGGCGGCTTCGACAGCCTCAACCCGTTCATCGGCAAGGGCGTCTCGGCCCCTTCGCTGGGCCTGATCTACGACACCCTGGCCTTCCAGTCGCAGGACGAGCCGTTCACCGAATACGGCCTGCTCGCGGAGAAGATCGAGAAGGCACCGGACAACAGCTACGTGCGCTTCTACCTGCGCCCCCAGGCCCGTTTCAGCGATGGCACGCCGGTCACCGCCGAAGACGTGGTGTTCACCTTCGAGACGCTGGTGAGCAAGGGCGACCCGATGTACCGCAACTACTATGCGGACGTCGACAAGGTGGTCGCCGAGGACAAGCTTCGCGTGCGCTTCGACTTCAAGCACGCCGGCAACCGCGAACTGCCGCTGATCCTCGGGCAGATCGCGATCCTGCCGAAACACTGGTGGGCCGACCGCGACTTTTCCAAGACCGGCATGGAAATCCCGGTAGGCAGCGGTCCCTACCGCATCGCCAAGGTCGATCCGGGACGCTCCATCAGCTACGAGCGAGTCAAGGACTGGTGGGCCAAGGACCTTCCGGTCTCCCGCGGACTCTATAACTTCGACACCATCACCATCGACTCCTATCGCGACATGTCGGTCGCCCTGGAAGCCTTCAAGGCCGGCCAGTACGACGTCAACCTCGAATATTCGGCGAAGGACTGGGCCACCGGCTACGAGTCGCCGGCATTGCGCGACGGGCGCTTCATCAAGGCCAGCATCCACAACCACAACCCGGTAGGGATGCAGGGCTTCGCCTTCAATATCCGCCGCCCGGTGTTCCAGGACCGCCGGGTACGCCAGGCGATCAGCCTGCTGTTCGACTTCGAATGGTCGAACAAGCAGCTGTTCTTCAGCTCCTACAAGCGCACCAACAGCTATTTCGAGAACTCGGAGATGGCCGCCCACCAGTTGCCCAGCGAAGCCGAGCTGAAGATCCTCGAACCGCTGCGCGGCAAGATTCCCGACGAGGCCTTCGACCAGGTCTTCCAGAATCCGGTCAATGACGGCAGCGGGGTGATCCGCGAGCAGCGGCGCAAGGCCTACCAGTTGCTCACCGAGGCCGGCTACAGGATCGAGAACAACCGCATGGTAGGTCCCGACGGCCAACCACTGAGCTTCGAATTCATGCTGTTCCAGGCCAACATGGAACGGGTCATCCTGCCGTTCAAGCGCAACCTGGCCGAACTTGGCATCGACATGCAGATCCGTCGCGTCGACGTCTCGCAGTTCGTCAACCGCCTGCGCTCGCGGGATTTCGACATGACCTCGGCGACCTGGCCGCAATCCAACTCGCCAGGCAACGAACAGCGAGAGTTCTGGCATTCCAGCAGCGCCGACAAGGCCGGCAGCCGCAACTTCATCGGCCTCAAGGACCCGGCCATCGACAGCCTGGTGGAGAGCCTGATCCAGTCCGACTCGCGGCAAAGCCTGATCGACCATACCCGCGCCCTCGACCGCGTACTGTCGTGGGGCTACTACGTGGTTCCCAACTACTACGTCGATACCTGGCGGGTCGCCTACTGGAACCGTTTCGGCCGGCCGAAGGTGACGCCACTCTACGACTGGGGCCTGATGACCTGGTGGCAAACCAGCGACAAGGCGCTGCCGAGCAAGGCGCAAGCCGAAGCCGCGCAAGACGCCGAGCCGGAACGGGAGTAACGCCGCATGCTCTCCTATATCCTGCGGCGCCTGCTGCTGATCGTCCCTACCCTGTTCGGCATCCTGCTGATCAACTTCATCATCATCCAGGCCGCTCCCGGCGGTCCGGTGGAGCAGATGATCGCCAAGCTGGAAGGCTTCGACGCCGCTTCCGGCGGCGCCACCGGACGCATCTCCGGCGGCGGCGGCGAAGTCGCCGTGGCCGGCTCGCAATACCGCGGCGCGCAAGGCCTGGACCCGGAGCTAGTGAAAGAGATCGAGCGCATGTACGGCTTCGACAAGTCGGCCCCCGAGCGCTTCATGATCATGCTGAAGAACTACCTGCACCTGGACTTCGGGCAGAGTTTCTTCCGCGACGCCAAGGTCACCGACCTGATCATCGAGAAATTGCCGGTGTCGATCTCGCTCGGACTCTGGAGCACGCTGATCATGTACCTGGTGTCGATCCCGCTGGGGATCGCCAAGGCGGTCCGCCATGGCAGCGTCTTCGACATCTGGACCAGCTCGGCGATCATCGTCGGCTACGCCATTCCCGCCTTCCTCTTCGCCATCCTGCTGGTGGTGCTGTTCGCCGGCGGCAGCTACTGGGACTGGTTCCCCCTGCGCGGCCTGACCTCGAACAACTTCGACCAGCTCAGCCTCGGCGGCAAGGTACTCGACTATTTCTGGCACCTGGCCTTGCCGGTAACCGCCCTGGTGATCGGCAACTTCGCCACCATCACGCTGCTGACCAAGAACAGCTTCCTCGACGAGATCGGCAAGCAATACGTGGTCACCGCCCGCGCCAAGGGCCTGACCGAACGCAGCGTGCTCTACGGGCACGTATTCCGCAACGCCATGCTGCTGGTGATTGCCGGCCTGCCGGCTGCGCTGCTGGGGATCTTCTTCACCGGTTCGCTGTTGATCGAGGTGATCTTCTCCCTCGACGGCCTCGGCCTGCTCAGCTTCGAAGCGGCGATGAACCGCGACTACCCGGTGGTCTTCGGCACGCTGTTCATCTTCACCCTGTTCGGGCTGGTCATGAAGCTGATCAGCGATATCGTCTACACCCTGGTCGATCCGCGCATCGACTTCGAGAACCGGGAGTAATCCGATGCGCCTGTCTCCCATCAACCAGCGCCGCTGGGCCCGCTTCAAGAGCAACAAGCGTGGCTGGTGGTCGCTCTGGCTGTTCCTCATCCTGTTCGTCGGCAGCCTCGGCGCCGAACTGATCGCCAACGACAAACCGCTGGTCGTGCATTACGACGGCGGCTGGTATTTCCCGGTCTTCAAACGCTACCCGGAAACCACCTTCGGCGGCGAATTCCCCCTGGAAGCCAACTACAAGAGCCCCTACATCAGCCAACTGATCGCCGAGAAGGACGGCTGGGTGCTTTGGCCGCCGATCCCCTACAGCTACGACACCATCAACTACGAGCTGAAGGTTCCCGCCCCCGCCCCGCCGTCGGCGGAAAACTGGCTGGGCACCGACGACCAGGCCCGCGACGTGCTCGCCCGGGTGATCTACGGCTTCCGCGTGTCGATCCTCTTCGCCCTGACCCTGACCGTGCTCAGTTCTCTGATCGGCGTCACCGTCGGCGCCCTGCAAGGCTACTACGGCGGCTGGGTCGACCTGCTCGGCCAGCGTTTCCTGGAAGTCTGGTCGGGGCTGCCGGTGCTCTACCTGCTGATCATCCTGGCCAGCTTCGTCCAGCCGAACTTCTGGTGGCTGCTGGGCATCATGCTGCTGTTTTCCTGGATGAGCCTGGTGGACGTGGTCCGCGCCGAGTTCCTCCGCGGGCGCAACCTGGAATACGTCCGCGCCGCCCGGGCCCTCGGCATGCGCAACAGCGCCATCATGTTCCGTCACATCCTGCCGAACGCGATGATCTCGACCCTGACCTTCATGCCGTTCATCCTCACCGGCGCCATCGGCACCCTCACCTCCCTGGACTTCCTCGGCTTCGGCCTGCCGCCCGGCGCGCCGTCGCTGGGCGAGTTGGTCGCCCAGGGCAAGTCCAACCTCCAGGCACCCTGGCTGGGCATTTCCGCCTTCGTGGTGCTGGCGGTCATGCTGAGCCTGCTGGTGTTCATCGGCGAAGCCGCCCGCGACGCTTTCGACCCGAGGAAATGAGATGAGCGAGAACATTCTGGAAATCCGCGACCTCGCCGTCGAATTCCTCTCCGGCGAGCAACGCCAGCGGGTGGTCGAAGGCGTCAGCTTCGACATCCGCCAGGGCGAGACCCTGGCCCTGGTCGGCGAAAGCGGCTCGGGCAAGTCGGTGACCGCCCACTCGATCCTGCGCCTGCTGCCCTACTCCGTCGCCAGCCACCCAGCAGGCAGCATCCACTACCAGGGCGAGGATCTGCTCAAGCTCCCGGAACGGCGCCTGCGCGGGATCCGCGGCAACCGCATCGCCATGGTCTTCCAGGAACCCATGACCTCGCTCAATCCGCTGCATACCATCGAGAAGCAGCTCGCCGAGGTCCTCGCCCTGCACAAGGGCCTGGGTGGCGCCAAGGCCAGCGCGAGAATTCTCGAACTGCTCGAGCTGGTCGGCATCCCCGAGCCGGCCAAGCGCCTGAAAGCCTATCCACACGAACTCTCCGGCGGCCAGCGGCAGCGCGTGATGATCGCCATGGCCCTGGCCTGCGAGCCGCAACTGCTGATCGCCGACGAACCGACCACCGCGCTCGACGTCACCGTCCAGTTGAAGATCCTCGATCTGCTCAAGGACCTGCAGGCACGCCTGGGCATGTCCCTGCTGCTGATCACCCACGACCTCAACCTGGTGCGGCGCATCGCCCACCGCGTCTGCGTCATGCAACAAGGGCGGATCGTCGAGCAGGCTTCCTGCCAGGAACTCTTCGCAGCCCCGCGACACCCCTATACCCGCGAGCTGCTCAACGCCGAGCCCAACGGTGCGCCGGCGAGCAACCCGCCCGGTGAAACCCTGTTGGCGGTGGACGACCTGCGGGTCTGGTTCCCGATCCGCAAAGGCGTGTTCCGCCGCACCGTGGACCACGTCAAGGCGGTCGACGGGGTCAATTTCGAACTACCCCGCGGGCAGACGCTGGGCATCGTTGGCGAAAGCGGCTCGGGCAAGTCGACCCTTGGCCTGGCGATCCTGCGGCTGCTGGAAAGCCAGGGCGGCATCCGCTTCGAAGGCACCCGGCTGGACGGTCTCGCGCAACATGACGTGCGCCCGCTGCGCCGCGAGATGCAGGTGGTGTTCCAGGACCCGTATGGCAGCCTCAGCCCACGCATGTGTGTCGGCGAGATCGTCGGCGAAGGCCTGCGCATCCATAGGATCGGCAGCGAGGCCGAACAGGAGCAGGCGATCATCGACGCGCTGGTGGAGGTCGGGCTCGATCCGCAGACCCGCTACCGTTACCCCCACGAATTCTCCGGCGGCCAGCGCCAGCGCATCGCCATCGCCCGGGCACTGGTGCTGAAACCGGCACTGATCCTGCTCGACGAACCGACCTCGGCGCTCGACCGCACCGTACAGCGCCAGGTCGTGGAATTGCTGCGGCAACTGCAGGGCAAGTACAACCTCACCTACCTGTTCATCAGCCACGACCTGGCGGTGGTCAAGGCGCTCAGCCACCAGCTGATGGTGGTTCGACATGGCAAGGTAGTGGAACAGGGCAGCGCCGAAGCGGTTTTCGCCTCGCCGCAACATCCCTATACGCAGCAATTGCTGGAGGCTGCCTTCATGGCCCCGGCAAGCGCGGAAAACTGAGTAGCAGACAAGGAACGGACCATGGGATTTCTCACAGGAAAACGCGCCCTGATCGTCGGAGTCGCCAGCAAGCTCTCCATCGCTTCCGGCATCGCCGCCGCCATGCACCGGGAAGGCGCCGAACTGGCCTTCACCTACCAGAACGACAAGCTCAGGGGCCGGGTGGAGGAGTTCGCCAGTGGCTGGGGCTCGCGGCCGGAGCTGTGCTTCCCCTGTGACGTGGCCGACGACAGCCAGATCGAAGCGGTGTTCGCCGCCCTGGGCAAGCACTGGGACGGCCTGGACATCATCGTCCACTCCGTCGGATTCGCTCCAGGCGATCAGCTCGACGGCGACTTCACCGCGGTGACCACCCGCGAGGGCTTCCGCATCGCCCACGACATCAGCGCCTACAGCTTCATCGCCCTGGCCAAGGCCGGACGGGAAATGATGAAGGGCCGCAACGGCAGCCTGCTGACCCTCTCCTACCTGGGCGCCGAACGGACCATGCCGAACTACAACGTAATGGGCATGGCCAAGGCCAGCCTGGAGGCCGGGGTCCGCTACCTGGCCGGCAGCCTGGGCGCGGAAGGCACCCGGGTCAATGCGGTTTCCGCCGGGCCGATCCGAACGCTCGCCGCCTCCGGGATCAAGAGTTTCCGCAAGATGCTGGCCGCCAACGAGCGGCAGACGCCGCTGCGGCGCAACGTCACCATCGAGGAAGTCGGCAATGCCGGCGCCTTCCTCTGTTCAGACCTGGCCAGCGGTATCAGTGGCGAGATCCTCTACGTCGATGGCGGCTTCAACACTACCGCCATGGGCCCGCTGGACGACGACTGATCACCCCGCCCATGAAAAATGGCCGCTTCGAGCGGCCATTTTTCATGGGAGGAATAAAGAAAAGGCCGCGTAAGCGGCCTTTTCTCTGCATCTCGGTCTCAGTATTTCTCGACTTCCGCCTTGTCCTGCAACTGACGGCGGAAGGCGGCGAAGTCTGCCTGTCCGCTGCGCGAAGCCAGGAAGCGGCGGTACATGGCCTTCTCGTCGTCGGAGATAGCCTCCTCCGGCTCGCTGACGCCATTCAGGCGGATCACCACGTAATCGCCATTGGCCAGGGTCACGCCAGAGAACGAAGGCTTGTCCTTGGCCTCCGGACGCTGCATGCGGAACACCGCCTGGAGCAGTTTCGGATCGACGCCTTCGTGGCCGCGGGAGGCCGCCTCGACCACTTTCCACGACTCACCCGCTGCGGAAGAGGTACGGCCTTCACGCAGCTCTGCGATCAGGGCCTCGCCACGCTTCTGCGCCTCCTCGGCGGCCTTTTCGGCGGCCAGGCGCTCGCGGATGTTCGCCGCGACCTGCTCCAGCGGTTGCTCCTTCGGCTTGTTGTGTTCCTTGACCCGCAGCACCACCACGGTGTCCGGATCCAGCTCGATGGCGCCACTGTTGGCCGCTTCTTCCAGCACCTCGGCGCTGAACGCGGTCTGCACGATCTGGCGGTTGGCAGCGATGCCGTCGCCCCCCGAACGTCCGAACGGCTGGCTGGTCTGGACCTTCAGGCCCATTTCCTGCGCCGGCTGGCTCAGGTCGGCGGCTTCGTAGGCGGAGCTTTCCAAGTCCTTGGTAGCCTCGACGAAGCGCTGCTCGACCATCTGTTTCTTCAGTTCGTCCTCGAGCTTCGGCTTGAGGCTTTCCAGGCTCGGTACTTCCGGCGCCTGCACGCCCAGCAGCTTGATCAGGTGGTAGCCGTACGGAGTCTTCACCGGGGCGGATACCTCACCTTGCTTCAGCGCATACAGCGCCTCCTCGAACGCGGGGTCGTACACGCCGCGACCGGCGTAGCCCAGGTCACCGCCGGTGGCGGCCGAGCCGATATCCTGGGAGAACTCCTTGGCCAGCGCGGCGAAATCCTCGCCCTTGGCCAGGCGAGCCTTGATCTCGTCGATCTTCGCCTTGGCCTGCTCGTCGCCGACCTTGTCGTTCACCTCGATCAGGATGTGGGCGGCATCGCGCTGCTCGGAGAGGTTGGCGATTTCCTTCTGGTACAACGCCTCGAGGTCTTCCTGCTTCACCTTGACCTGGTCGAAGAAGGAGGACTTCTTCAGTTCCACGTATTCGACGACCACCTGCTCGGGAGTCATGAACTCGCTCTTGTGGCCTTCGTAGAAGGCCTTCACCTCGTCCTCGCTCACGCTGCTCTTGGACGCGTCGGCCTTGATCGCCAGGGTGGCGAAGTCGCGGGTCTGCTTCTCGAGGCGAGCGAAGGACTGCAATTCGTTGTCGGTGACGAAACCGGTGCCCGCCAGGCCGGCGCGAAGCTGGCCGATGAGCATTTCCTGGCCGAGCATCTGGCGGAACTGCATGCGGCTGTAGTTCATCTGGCGGATGACCTGGTCGAAGCGATCCGCGTTGAACTTGCCGTCGACCTGGAACTCGGGAGTTTGCAGGATCAACTGGTCCAGCGCCTGGTCGGAGAAGGCAAACTTGTCGTCCTTGGCGGCCTGGAGCAGCAGGGTACGCTCGATCAGCCCCTTCAGGGCCGCTTCCTTGAGCAGCTTGTCATCCAGCATGGATGGATCGAAATCCTTGCCCAGGCGTTGCAGCAGCTGGCGACGCTGCATGTCCACGGCCTGTTGGACTTCATTGAGACTGATATCGTCGCCGTTGACCTTGGCGGCCACGTTGGAGTGGTCGGTGGCCCGGATGATCGCGTCGAAGCCGGTCAGCGACAGGAGAACGATGATCACGCCAATGATGGTCTTGGCGATCCAGCCCTGGGAATTATCCCTGATGTTCTGCAGCATGCAGCCCCCAAAAACTGCCACGACCAGCCGTCTTGGGCGGCGCGGCGTGGGTAAGAGATGCGGATATAAGAAAGGCGCATCCGAGGATGCGCCTTCTCGTAACTGGCGGAGCGGACGGGACTCGAACCCGCGACCCCCGGCGTGACAGGCCGGTATTCTAACCGACTGAACTACCGCTCCGCAGCCAGGCCAGCCTTGGCCGACCTGGGTAGATCGAGTCCAAAAAGACGCTTAGTTGACAGCATCCTTCAGGGCTTTACCGGCTTTGAAGCCCGGGATCTTGGCAGCGGCGATCTTGATCGGCTTGCCAGTTTGCGGGTTGCGACCGGTGCGAGCAGCGCGCTCTTTGACAGCGAAGGTGCCGAAACCAACCAGCACGACGGAGTCACCAGCCTTCAGGGCGCCAGTGACGGACTCGATCACTGCGTCCAGTGCGCGACCGGCAACAGCTTTCGGGATATCAGCAGATGCGGCAATTGCATCGATCAGTTCCGACTTGTTCACTCTAAGTCCCCTTATTTCTGTTGAGTATGTTTCTATGTGTTAGGTGTAAGGAAATTCTGCGCTGGTAGGCCAACTGACTCAGCAAGTGCCGCTTTATAACAAGGGCCCAAAAACAGTGTCAAGAATACCTACCGACTAATGCGTGCTAATTCGCTCCTTGGAATCAGGCTCGCGTTTTTCATCCTTTGCAACCATCTCCGGAGCCGCATCGGGCAAGGGCTCCGGGGCGTATTGCAGCGCAATTTGCAGGACTTCGTCAATCCATTTAACCGGTTTAATAACCAGATCACTCTTAATATTGTCCGGAATTTCCTTCAGGTCGCGAACATTTTCCTCGGGAATGATCACCGTCTTGATCCCGCCGCGGTGCGCCGCCAAAAGTTTTTCTTTCAGCCCGCCGATCGCCAGCACCTGCCCACGCAGGGTGATCTCCCCGGTCATTGCCACGTCGGCGCGCACCGGGATCTGCGTGATCGCCGAAACCAGCGCCGTGCACATGCCGATGCCTGCGCTCGGGCCATCCTTCGGCGTAGCGCCTTCCGGAACGTGGATATGGATGTCGCGCTTCTCGTGGAAGTCCGCCGCGATTCCTAGGCTCTGGGCGCGGCTGCGCACCACGGTCAACGCCGCGGTGATCGATTCCGCCATCACGTCGCCCAGCGATCCGGTCTTGGTCAACTGGCCCTTGCCGGGTACCACGGCCGCCTCGATGGTAAGCAGCTCGCCGCCGACCTGGGTCCAGGCCAGCCCGGTCACCTGGCCGATCTGGTCCTGCTGTTCGGCGAGGCCATAACGGAACTTGCGCACGCCGAGGTAGTTCTCCAGCGTCTCGCTGGACACCACCGCCTGGATACGCTTGAGCTTGGCATGCTCCTTCACCGCCTTGCGGCAGACCTTGGCGATCTGCCGCTCGAGGCTGCGCACCCCGGCTTCGCGGGTGTAGTAGCGAATGATGTCGCGCAGGGCGCCTTCCTCGAAGGTCAGCTCGCCCTTCTTCAGGCCGTTGGCCTGGACCTGCTTCGGAATCAGGTACTTGGCGGCGATATTGACCTTCTCGTCCTCGGTGTAGCCCGGCAGGCGGATGACTTCCATCCGATCCAGCAGGGGCGCCGGGATGTTCATCGAGTTCGCGGTGCAGAGGAACATCACGTCGGACAGGTCGTAGTCGACTTCCAGGTAGTGATCGTTGAAGTTGTGGTTCTGCTCCGGGTCGAGCACCTCGAGCAGCGCCGAGGCGGGATCCCCGCGCATGTCGCTGCCCATCTTGTCGATTTCGTCGAGGAGGAACAGCGGGTTGCGCACGCCGACCTTGGTCATCTTCTGGATCAGGCGGCCCGGCATGGAGCCGATATAGGTACGACGGTGACCGCGGATCTCGGCCTCGTCACGCACGCCGCCGAGCGCCATGCGCACGAACTTGCGATTGGTGGCGCGGGCGATGGATTCGGCCAGGGAGGTCTTGCCCACGCCGGGCGGTCCCACCAGGCAAAGGACCGGGCCCTTGAGCTTCTTCACCCGCTTTTGCACGGCGAGATACTCGAGAATGCGCTCCTTGACCTCTTCCAGGCCATAATGGTCGGCATCGAGGATGTCTTCCGCCTTGGCGAGATCATGGCGCACCTTGCTCTCGGCCTTCCACGGCACGTTCAGCAGCCAGTCTATGTAGGAACGCACCACGGTGGCTTCCGCCGACATCGGCGACATCTGCTTGAGCTTGTTCAGCTCGGCAGTGGCCTTGGTGTGCGCCTCCTTGGTCAGGCCGGCGGCGTCGATGCGCTTCTTCAGCTCCTCGACTTCGTTGTGCCCTTCGTCGATATCGCCGAGTTCCTTCTGAATGGCCTTCATCTGCTCATTCAGGTAGTACTCGCGCTGGCTGCGCTCCATCTGCTTCTTGACCCGGCCGCGGATACGCTTTTCCACCTGCAGCAGGTCGATCTCGGCATCCAGCAGCGCCAGGACATGCTCGACCCGCGACGACAGGTCGGTGATCTCCAGGATGTCCTGCTTCTGCTCGATCTTCAGCGCCATGTGCGCGGCCATGGTATCGACCAGCCTGCTCGGCTCGTCGATGCTGTTCAGCGAGGAAAGCACCTCGGCGGGGACTTTCTTGCCCAACTGGACGTATTGCTCGAACTGGCTCAGCAGGCTGCGAGTGAAGACCTCGGCCTCGCGCTCGCCGACATTGGCGTCGTCGATGGCCTGGACCGCGGCACGAATGTGCCCTTCCTCCTCGATGAAGCGCTCGACCTGGCCGCGCTGCTCGCCTTCGACCAGCACCTTGACGGTGCCATCCGGCAGCTTGAGCAACTGCAGCACGGTAGCGACCGTACCCATGCGGTACAGGCCATCTTCGCCCGGATCATCGTCCGCGGGGTTTTTCTGCGCCAGCAGGAGGATTTGCTTGTCGCCGGTCATCGCTGCCTCCAAGGCCTCGATGGACTTTTCCCGACCGACGAACAACGGGATGACCATGTGCGGGTACACCACCACGTCACGTAGCGGCAGCAAGGGCAATTCGACGAGTGTTTTCATAATGTCGGCTCTACAGCGGCACTTGGCCACGAAACAGATAGGAAGACCTTTCAGCCTAAGATGGGGTTAGGCCCGGGAAAAAACAAGCGTGCCAGTCGGAAAAGAAAAGGGGCCCGAAGGCCCCTGCTCTTTCATGCCTCAGGCGCAGCCTTGGCTGGCTTTTCGCTGTTCTCGTAGATCATCAGGGGTTGCGACGAGCCATCGATGACACTCTCATCGATGACCACCTTGCTGACATCCTGCTGGGAGGGAATCTCGTACATGGTATCGAGAAGGATACCTTCGAGAATTGAACGCAAGCCACGTGCACCGGTCTTGCGTTCGAGCGCCTTGCGGGCAACCGCCTTGAGTGCATCCGGACGGAATTCGAGATCGACGCCTTCCATTTCGAACAGCTTGGCGTACTGCTTGGTGAGAGCGTTCTTCGGCTCGGTCAGGATCTGCATGAGCGCAGCCTCGTCGAGCTCATCAAGAGTCGCGATCACCGGCAAACGCCCTACAAACTCGGGAATAAGACCGAACTTGACGAGATCTTCCGGTTCGACTTCCTTGAACGCCTCGCCGACCTTCTTGCCCATCTCCTGACTGCGCACTTCGGCATTGAAACCGATGCCGCCGCGCGCGGAACGGTTCTGGATGACCCGCTCCAGACCGGCGAAAGCGCCGCCGCAGATGAACAGGATGTTGCGCGTATCGACCTGCAGGAACTCCTGCTGCGGATGCTTGCGACCGCCCTGCGGCGGTACCGAGGCAACGGTGCCCTCGATGAGCTTCAGCAGGGCCTGCTGCACACCCTCGCCGGAAACGTCGCGAGTGATGGAGGGGTTGTCCGATTTCCGGGAGATCTTGTCGATCTCGTCGATGTAGACGATGCCCATCTGGGCCTTCTCCACATCGTAATCGCACTTCTGCAAGAGCTTCTGGATGATGTTCTCGACATCCTCGCCCACGTAGCCCGCTTCCGTCAGCGTGGTCGCATCGGCGATGGTGAACGGCACGTTCAGCAGACGTGCGAGGGTCTCGGCCAGCAGGGTCTTGCCCGAGCCGGTTGGGCCGATCATCAGAATGTTGCTCTTGCCGAGCTCGATATCGTCCTTCTTGTCACGCTGGTTGAGGCGCTTGTAGTGGTTGTATACCGCTACCGCCAGAACCTTCTTGGCCCGCTCCTGCCCGATCACGTACTGATCGAGGATGGTGCGGATCTCTTTCGGCGCCGGAAGTTTGTGCCCACTACTTTCCGCCTGCGCTTCCTGCACCTCCTCGCGGATGATGTCATTGCACAGGTCGACACACTCGTCGCAGATAAAGACCGAGGGGCCGGCAATCAACTTGCGCACTTCGTGCTGGCTCTTGCCGCAGAAGGAGCAATACAGCAGCTTGCCGTTGTCCTCGCCGTTGCGGGTATCAGTCATTCGATCGATCCAATGGGTAGCTTCAAACACAAGATGAAGGCAATTGTGGGCATTTTCAAGCCCACGAGGCGGCCGAATGTCTCGACCGCCAGTATTGCGGAGCCTTAGACGGCCAGGTCGCGCTGGGTCATGACCTTGTCGATCAGGCCATACTTGACGGCTTCGTCACCGCTCATGAAGCGGTCACGATCGGTATCGCGGGCAATGACGTCCAGGGGCTGGCCGGTGTGGTGCGCCAGGATCTGGTTCAGACGCTCCTTGATGAAGAGGATTTCCTTGGCATGGATCTCGATATCCGAGGCCTGGCCCTGGAAACCGCCCAGCGGCTGGTGGATCATCATCCGCGAATGCGGCAGGCAGTAGCGCTTGCCGGCGGCACCGCCCGCAAGCAGCAGGGCACCCATGCTGCACGCCTGGCCGATACAGGTGGTCGAGACGTTGGGCTTGATGAACTGCATGGTGTCGTAGATGGACATCCCGGCAGTCACCGAACCACCCGGCGAGTTGATGTAGAGATGAATGTCCTTCTCGGGATTTTCAGCCTCCAGGAACAGCAACTGGGCAACCACCAGGTTGGCCATGTAGTCCTCGACCTGGCCGACCAGGAAGATGATCCGCTCCTTCAGCAGGCGCGAATAGATGTCGTAGGCGCGCTCGCCGCGGGCGGACTGCTCCACCACCATGGGCACCAGGCCACCGGCGGCCTGGATATCGGGAACGTGCGGAATAAAAGAGTTGCGAGACATGTCTTGCGATCACTCCCTAACAGATAGTGAAGCCTCAAAGACGCACAAGCCAGCACTAAGGCTGGCTTGTGGGATTCGAACGAGAGGAACGAATCAGGCCGCTTGCGGAGCTTCGGCCGGCTTGACCGCTTCTTCGTAGGATACCTGCTTATCGGTCACAGTGGCCTTTTGCAGGACAGTATCTACGACTTGTTCTTCCAGTACAACAGAACGGACTTCGTTCAGCTGGGGCTCGTTCTTGAAGTACCAGGCGACGACCTGCTCGGGCTCCTGGTAGGCCGAGGCCATTTCCTCGATCATTTCGCGAACGCGACCTTCGTCGGCCTTCAGCTCGTGCTGCTTGACCACTTCGGCGACGATCAGGCCCAGCACCACACGGCGCTTGGCCTGCTCTTCGAACAGCTCGGCCGGCAGTTGGTCAGGCTTGATGTTGCCGCCGAACTGCTGGACGGCCTGCACGCGCAGACGGTTCACTTCGTTGCCGATCAGGGCCTTGGGCACTTCGATCGGGTTGGCCTGCAGCAGACCTTCCATGACCTGGTTCTTGACCTTGGACTTGATCGCCTGGCGCAGCTCGCGCTCCATGTTCTTCTGCACTTCGGCGCGGAAGCCATCGAGACCGGTTTCCTTCACGCCGAACAGAGCGAAGAACTCTTCGTTCAGTTCCGGCAGCTTGGGCTCGGCTACGCTATTGACGGTAACGGTGAACTCGGCAGCCTTGTTGGCCAGGTCCAGGTTCTGGTAGTCCTCGGGGAAGGTCAGGTTGAGCACACGCTCTTCACCGGCCTTCGCCCCCACCAGCCCTTCTTCGAAGCCGGCGATCATGCGACCGGAGCCCAGTACCAGCAGGGTGCCCTTGGCGGAACCGCCGGCGAAGGCTTCGCCGTCGATCTTGCCGACGAAGTCGATGTTCAACTGGTCATCGTTCTGGGCGGCACGCTCGACCACTTCGAAACGGGTGTTCTGCTTGCGCAGGACATCGAGCATGTTGTCGACATCAGCATCGGAAACTTCGGCCTGCAGGCGCTCGACCTTGATGTCTTCCAGGCCGGAAACGGTAAATTCCGGGAAGACTTCGAAGGTTGCGATGTATTCCAGGTCCTTGCCTTTCTCGAAGGACTTGGGCTCTACCGACGGCGAACCGGCCGGATTCAGCTTCTGCTCGACCACGGCTTCGTAGAAGGTTTCCTGGATCAGATCGCCCATGGCTTCCTGGCGCGCGGAAGCTTCGTAGCGCTGACGAATGACACTCATCGGCACCTTGCCGGGGCGGAAACCTGGAATCTTGGCACGACGGGCGGTCTGCTGCAGACGCTTGTTGACTTCGGTCTCGATACGCTCGGCAGGCACACCAACGGTCATGCGGCGCTCAAGAGCGGAAGTGCTTTCAACAGAAACTTGCATGGATATTCCTCGTTGCACAGACGTAAGCCGGTCCTTCCGGCTCCCAGAATGTCGGGTAGAGATGGGCCATTACTGGCCCACCTCCCCCTAAGAACCGTACGTGCGAGTTTCCCCGCATACGGCTCGGGCCTAATCAAAACCCCCGGTAAGGGGAGCCGGTTTGTTCACTGTCAATCCGCGAGCGTGTAGCCGCTGGTGACAAAGGGGGTGCAATAGTACCCGGTTATTTAGGGAGTCTCCACCGCCTTTTGTGCGGTACAGAATGTGGTGATCATGCCACCCCGTCTCCTTCGTAATCGGTAACTTACATATTGGACACAATCCTTTCTGACTCTGGAAAAGGCTCAAGATTTGCTTACGGTACGCCAGCCTTTTGAGCATCTGTTCCATACGCCTTTTCTCACCCATTTCCTCCATAGAAGGATCGAAGGGGTTGTACTCCCCACTCACCTTCTTGTGTCGTTCGATCGGAGTGCTCGCTAGCGAGTACAACTCGATCGTTCGCATCTCTCCCTTGTCATTCATCGTCGCGGTAGCAAACACCCCTTTCCGCCCCTTCATGGGTTTAAAGTATTTCGCTCCGATCCACTGGAGTGTTTTCTTAGGGTGTCGCCGTTTTGCCCAACGCCATAGAGCCAGAAAGATCATGTAATCCATGCGGCTATACGCTTTCTTGGCTACCACAGGCTGGTGATAGAACGCCCAGCCACGCAGTATCGGATTCAGCTGTCGGATCAGATCCTCCTGCCTTACCGTTTTGCTGGTACTGATGACCTCCCTTACCTTGCTATAGAACGCTTTCACGTTTTTCTTGCTTGGCTTGATCAGAAGCTTCCCATCGTACTTGCGGAAATTCCAACCTAGAAAGTCAAAGCCTTCCTTTATATGGACGACACGCGTCTTCTCGAGTGACAACTGCAGCCCCCGCACTGCTAGGAACTGCTCTACCCAAGGTCTGACTTCAGTTTCCAGCACCTCTCGCGAGGTTCCGGTTATCACAAAGTCATCCGCATAACGCACCACATTGATTTTCAGCTTCTTGGCCTTGGTCACACCCAGATGTTGCTTAAGTTGTGACTCCAGCCCATCCAGCACCAGATTCGCCAAGCTGGGCGAGACAATCCCGCCCTGTGGCGTACCGGCATCCGTTGCCTGTAGCTGGCCTTTATGAATCACGCCAGCTTTCAACCATTTTCGGAGAACCACCTTATCCGTTGGGACGTTGGTGATAAGCCAGTCATGATTGATATGGTCAAAGCAGCCTTTGATGTCCGCCTCCAAAACCCATTGGGCCGAAACCTTCTTGGATAGGCATACGAACAACTGCCCCATTGCATCCGCCGTAGATCGCTCGATCCTAAAGCCGTAGCTGTTTGGATCGCCGGTGGTTTCTGCAATGGGTGCCAGAGCAAGCAAATACAACGCCTGCATTGCCCTGTCCGTCATGGTCGGAATGCCCAGAGGGCGCTCTTTTCCATTTGACTTCGGAATAAACACACGCCGTAAAGGCCGTGGTTTATAACCGTGGCGCTTCAACCCATTTGCCGCCTTCCATTTGGCATCGGGTGTATCCCAGAGCACGCGGTCGACTCCCGCCGTGCGCTTACCCTGGTTTTCAGTGACTCGCCGTACGGCCAAGTATCTGGCCGAGCGTGAGCGGGTCAGCATCCGCTGCAAGGCTTTCACCCTGCGCCAGTTGCCTTCCCGACAAGCCTTCGCAATCCGTATCTGCATCGCCCGGACATTCCGCTGAACACGCCACCAATCGATGTCATGCCATTGTTGCGGAGCGCCGGAAGGCGCAGACACGGCCAATTGGCTATGTTCTAACATGCTGCCTTCCTCTCAAGTTGCCCCAAGCGAAAGACGCACACACCCCCTGACGGGAATGGACGCTCCCGCCAGGGTTGGATTAATAGAAGATCCGTTACAGCTGGATCTCTAGGTTTATTGAGACAGGTTCACTCAGAGTTCATGCGACGAAAGACCACGCAGAAGTCTGCCCGGTTTCCCGTGGAGCGATGTTCCAGCCCCTATCCGGGCCATTACAGCCCGGCTTTCGCTTTCTCTGCGATCCCATACCCGCACAGCCAACGGATCACCTTGCGGTTCACCTGCCCGAAGGCAGCCATACGGGCTTACCACGTTCCCTGCCTGTCACACGACTGGGTTAGAGTCTGCCTATTCGCCGGCGACCTTATGTGACGACGTGTTCCGACCCTTGACCAGAACAACCGGTCGCATCACCTTTTTGGTTAATGCCTATCAGCAGATTAGGCACCGTAATGCTGACGACGTTTATTAGCAGTTCACTTGTGTTACCCATACCAGCCAGCCTAGCGCCTCAACCCGGTACTGCTCCGAGCATCTGCGCTCCGCCTCACGGCGAAGACGCACCCATACGGGGGCTACATTGTTGGAAGAGCTTCACACCCCACCGTTACCAGTGACGCATGTCTTCCTAGGCTATCGTTGGTCGCACAACGAGTCCGCTGCCACTCCGAACAGGCAATGGTTGGACAATGACAGACAGAGCTTTCGCTCATGTCTCCGGTTTGATGTGAACAGGGACTGCCGAGGCAGCATGCTCAAAGAATTGTTACCTCCTGTTTCAAAAGCAGGAGGGAACCCCAGCGGGGATTCTCTCCCGCATGGGTTTAGCCCTGAATAGGGCTGATGTGTAGTAGGCACTCCAATACCGGAAATCCAGTACTGCGGTCGAGCCACCGAGCGCTAATCGACCTTGAGTTTGCCACCGCCGCTGCGGCAAGTCCTTGAAGGCATTGGACTTCTGGGAGGGTTTTGTTTCTTGGGATTGGGCACCCAAGCTCTCGGCTCTCTTTCGAAAACCCTTCAAGATGACTCTACACCTCGAAGTTTAGGAGACACGCCACGCGTGTCGCACCAAGGGCATGCATTCTAGTAGAGGGAAAAGCAGAAGTCACCCCGCCAGGGTGCAGGCGGATCCCCGGGGTGTTTCCGGCCGCTTCCGCCGATCGCAGCCCGATCTCGAACGAGTCGCTGGAGCTTCGCCGGAAGCGGGCGCATATAATGCCAGCCGATTCCGCTCCGACCGATGAAACCCTATGGACTGCCCTACCCTCAGCAAGGTATTGCTCGTCGAAGACGACCAGAAGCTCGCCCGCCTGATCGCCAGTTTCCTTTCCCAGCATGGTTTCGAAGTGCGCCAGGTGCATCGCGGTGATGCCGCGTTCGCCGCCTTCCTCGACTTCAAGCCGCAAGTGGTGGTTCTCGACCTCATGCTCCCCGGACAGAATGGTCTGCAGGTGTGCCGGGAGATCCGCCGGGTCGCGAACCTGCCGATCCTCATACTCACCGCCCAGGAGGACGATCTCGATCACATCCTCGGCCTGGAGTCCGGCGCCGACGACTACGTGATCAAGCCGATCGAGCCACCGGTGCTGCTCGCCCGCCTGCGCGCCCTGATGCGCCGGCACGCGCCCCTTCCCGCCTCCCCGGAAAGCCTGACATTCGGCAAGCTGAACATCGACCGACGGCGGCGCGAAGCGGAACTCGAAGGCCTCGGCATCGAACTGACCACGATGGAGTTCGAGCTGCTCTGGCTGCTGGCCAGCCAGGCAGGGGAAATACTTTCCCGCGACGAGATCCTCAACCAGATCCGCGGCATCGGTTTCGACGGCCTGAACCGCAGCGTCGACGTCTGCATCAGCAAGCTGCGCAATAAACTGAAGGACAATCCGCGCGAACCGGTCCGGATCAAGACCGTCTGGGGCAAGGGCTACCTGTTCAACCCGCTGGGCTGGGAGCTCTGAATGCTGCGCCTGTTCCTGCGCCTCTACCTGCTGCTGGCCCTGGGGTTCGCCGCCGCGATCTTCGTGGTCGACCATGTCATCGACGCGTTCTACGACAGCATCGTCGAGAACTATCACCGCGACGCCGTTCGCGGCCAGGCCTATTCGCTGGTGGAAAAGCTGGCCCCGCTGGACCAGGCCGGACGCCAGCGACAGCTCGAAGACTGGCGTCCCCACTACGGGCTCGAGCTGAGCCTGACGGATGCCAGGCAGGCGAAGCTGACGCAGGAAGAGCAGGCCCTCCTCGACAAGAACCTGCTGGTGGTACGCGAGGACTTCACGGAATTCATCAGCCGCATCGACGCGGGCCCGCAACTGCTCGACATCAAGCTGCCGCCGGAACCCTCGCTGACCCCACTATTCACCGTGCTGGCCTACATCCTGCTCGGCGTGCTGGTCGGCATCGCCCTGCTGGTATGGGTCCGCCCGCACTGGCGCGACCTCGAGACCCTGCGCCTGGCCGCGCAACGCTTCGGCGACGGCGACCTGTCATCGCGCACGCGCATTTTCCGACGCTCCGACATCCGCACCCTGGCCCAGCACTTCAACCAGATGGCCGACCGCATCGAAAGCCTGATCAGCAACCAGCGTGAACTGACCAACGCGGTATCCCACGAATTGCGCACGCCGATCTCCCGCCTGTCCTTCGAACTCGAGCAATTGAACAAGCAGGTCGACGCCGAAGTACGCCACGACCTGATAGAGGACATGCGCGCCGATCTCGGCGAACTGGAGGAAATGGTCTCCGAACTGCTGAGCTACGCCCGCCTGGAGCACGGCAACGTCGGGAGCCACCGGGAAATCGTCGACGCCGCGAGCTGGCTGGATAGCGTCGTCGCCGACGTCGCCCTGGAAGCCGAAGCCGCCGGAGTCACCTGCGAGATCAGCGCCTGCCAGGTCGAACAGATCCGCATAGAGCCTCGCTTCATGGCGCGCGCAGTGATCAACCTGTTGCGCAACGCCATTCGCCACGCACACTCGCGCGTCGAAATCGCCCTCCTCGATCAAGGCGACAGCTGTCAGATACGGGTCAACGACGACGGCCCCGGGATACCGGCGGACGCCCGGCAGAAGATCTTCGAACCCTTTTCGCGCCTGGACGACAGCCGCGATCGCAGCACCGGCGGCTTCGGCCTGGGCCTGGCGATCGTCCGCCGGGTCGCGCAATGGCACGGCGGCTATGCGGAAGCGCTGGAAACGCCGCAAGGAGGCGCCTCCTTCCGCCTGACCTGGGAGCGACCCCGTTGACAGCGGAGGCTTAACAATCTTTCACAGATTGCTGACAAAGCCGTAAGGACTGCCAGCCAGGCCCGCCCTAGCATGGGACACCTCGCCTTTCCGCCAGGTGTTCCATGTTTCGTGCAATGCATCTTTCCCTTCTCGGCTGCCTGCTCGGCACCAGCGGCTGCCACGGACTGCCGCCCGCCCCGCCAGCGCCGAGCGCCGCCGTGGGCAACTACGGCGAGGTCATCGACTATCTGCAACGCCACATCCGCCGGGAAATGGAAAGGCAGGACGTGCCCGGCCTGGCCCTGGCATTGGTCGACGACCAGCAACTGGTCTGGGCCCGCGGTTTCGGCTATGCCGACCGACAGCACAGGATCAACGCCAGCGAGCACACCGCATTCCACGCCGGCGACCTGTCCAAGCTACTGATCGCCAGCGCGACCCTGCAACTGGCCGAACGCGGCCAACTCTCTCTCGACGCCCCGCTCCAGGACACCTTGCGCGAGTTCTACGTACGCTCACGCTTCCATGCCGACCAGAGCGAGGCGGATCGCGCGATCACTTTCCGCCGGCTGCTCAGCCACCAGTCCGGCCTTCCTGGCGAACACCTGCCGCCCCTGTTCGGCGAACGCCCGAGCTCACTCGGCCAACTGCCGGCGAAAGTATCCGGCGTCTGGCTGAGCAATCCGCCGGGAACCCAGGTCGCCTATTCCAACCTTGGCTACGAGCTGGTCGGCGCGGCTATCGAGCGCAACACCGGAAAGCACTTCGAGCAGCACATGCGGGAGCACCTGCTGGACCCTTTGCAGATGACTCGCTCCAGCTTCGCCAGGAACGCCCTGCCCCAGGCGCAACGCGCCCACGGCTACAGCGGCGGCGGCGGCGGCGGCGGTCGCCCCGGCTCCGCCGCCGCCAGCGACCTCCCGGTCAACGACCTGTGGAGCAGCCCGGTCGACCTCAGCCGCTTCGTCCGCATGCTGTTCGCCAACGGGCGCCACAAGGAGCGCCAGCTTCTCCGGAAACACTCCGTCGAGGAGATGTTCCGCCAGCAGAACGCCGGCAATGCCCTGGACTTCGACTGCCAGGTGGGCCTGGCCTGGTTCCTCAGCCCGTGCGGCTCCGCGCCGCTGGAAGGAGGCATCCGTCACTATGAGTACGCCAGCGCCACCCGAGGATTCAGCGCCCATCTGATTCTGCTGCCGGAACAGCGCCTCGCCGCCATTGTCATGAGCAACGCCGATGACAGCGGGTCGCTTACTGCCTCCCTGGCCCGGCAAGCGGCGTCGCTCATGCTGCAGGTCAAACAGGGCGCTCGTCGCCCCGCCGTACAGCCCACCCCCGCGCGCGCCCCCGCACTGAAGGTGCCGAGCCCGGAGGACCGGCGACAGCTATACGGTCGCTACGCAACCCGCCAAGGCCAGATTCGCCTGTACGAGCGCAGGGGTCGCCTGTACGCGGATTTCGGCGAACAACGCGTGGAACTGTTACGCGACACCTCGGGCTGGCTGCAGATGAGAAAAAGACTGCTGGGGTTCTGGCCTGTCGGCGTGGACAGCGCCGGACAGTTGCAACTGGACGTGGTCAGCTACGGCCAACGCCGAATCCTGGTGTCCCGCCGCCACGACCAGACCGCCTACCTCGGCGAGCGCATCGAGCCGACATCCCTGCCCCAGGCCTGGACCGAAGCCGTCGGCACCTACCGCGTCGCCAGCACGGGCCGGCACAGCTACCTGAACGGCCTGAGCATCAGGATCGAAGACGGCTTCCTGCTGGTGCGCGGGCAAGCCGGAGGAACCCGCTCCGGCGAGTTCATCCTGCAACCCATCGACAGCGCACACGCCGTCCTGGCCGGCAGCGGCCAGGGCCTGGGAGACACCTTCAGTCGCGACTTCGACGGTCTGAACGCGCTCGGCTACCGCTTCGCCCAGCAAGGCACCAAGGCACGTCCCTGGCTGCAACGGAAGGAGTCCCCATGAGAAGCCCCTCCCTGTGCCTCGCCGGCACGCTCGCCAGCCTCTGCTCCGCCGCTGTCGCCGAAGAGTGGCATGACAGCATCGGCCCGAGCGCCCTGGTGGAATACCGTTTCTGAAACGCACCGAGAGAGAATACGAACATGTTCACCGCCTTCGCCTTCCGCGGCCGCCAACCTTATACCGTTCGCCGGAACACAGCCCAGGGCGCGACCTTGCGCCCGAAACTGGCGAACCGGCCGGATGCGCCGGTTTCAGCCGGGAAGTCCTGAACTGCGGAGCGTCTACGGCCTCATTGGCAACGGATCACGCCGCTGGCGATTTCGTCGTCGATGGAGCGCAGCGCATCGGCATCCTGGTGCATCTGCTCGATCACCTCGAGCAGGCGCTGCGCCAGCTTCGGATCGTTCGCCCGCTCGACGGCGCGCATGACCTCGACCGCAGCCGATTCATGATTGTTCGCCATCTGCTTGAGAGCCTTGCGCAAGCGCTGCTCGGTCCATTTCATCGACATGTCGCTTCACCCAGACTGCATATACGGACCCGCCAGGAACGACGGGCTCGCTTAAGAGCGCCGGAGCTGGAACAAGTTCAACCTGCCGTCGCCCCATGAGGGCGGGCTGGGTGCCGGAAAGGCAAGCGGAGAAGAGATCGTGAAGCGCAAACGAAAACGCCAGGCACAAGGCCTGGCGCTTCGAAATATGGGGTGGACGATGGGAATCGAACCCACGACACCAGGAGCCACAATCCTGTGCTCTACCAACTGAGCTACGCCCACCATATCGTGAATCGTGCCGAACGATCCGGCTTCAACCGCAGCGGCCGGACAAGCCGAGCCTGAAGATGGTGCGGACGGAGAGACTCGAACTCTCACGCCTTGCGGCGCTGGAACCTAAATCCTGTCTCGCACCTCAGAAGCGCTTATATTACAACAGTTTACGCCGACCGCAATCACTTAAACTGTGCCAATCGTGAAATTCCTTTTCACGTTTTCCATTTCCGTGCTTCACGTTTCCGTCACGGCCAGCATTCAGCGGTCCGACTCGTAGGCCGCAACGCCGCTACCGACAGGCCGCCACTCATCCTGCGGCATGCGCGAATCACAGATGAATACCTCGACCTCCCCGCCTTCTTTCGGCTCCGCAGGTCGAATAGCAGCATGCCGGAGAATCGTCTGCATGTCCGGCACGTAGCTGCTCTCCGAGCCGTGGAACGACCAGATGCCGAACTTCCCAGCGCTGCCCACCTGGTGGTCGAGTTTCACCGACCAGCCCTTGAATCGAATCACCAGCATCACCGAGCTCCGTAGGAAAAGGCCGTAGTCTACTCCTACTGGCATGCTCTGTTGGCAGCCAGCAGTTGGGCTTCATACCCGATCCGCTGCCGCCGCTCGGCCAGCAGCGCACGGACCTTGGTCTGGAGATCGTCGCTCTTCTTCAGCCCAGCCGCTGCCCAGGCCGGCACCTCCACCGCCGGCACCCGGCACGGCACCGCCACCGGCACTTCTACGCGCACCGTGCGCGGCTCAGGCTCGACCTGGCCGGCGCATCCCGCCAGCGCGAACACCAACCCCAGCACCTGCACCACCTGCGCCTTTCGGCTGCACCTGCCGAAAATCGCTGCACCTGCAGTCTTTCGCCACGCCTGCAGTTTCATAGGCCCAACTCCTGATCAACGACCGCCTCGGCGGCCGCACACTGCTCACCGGCGGTTCGCTCACGTACCAGGCGCTGGGCTTCGGCATACTGCTCCGCGGCCTGCTGCCGTCCCCGATCCACAGCCTGCGCGGCATCCCGGGCGCGCTGTTCGCCGGCCACGCGCAGCGCGGCAACCTGCCGGACCTGCTCCGCCACTGCGGATTCCAACTCTCCCCGGGCGGCACGGCAGGCGACCAGATCTGCCAATGCGGCATCGAGCTGTGGCCGGTAGTGCCGCGCGCCGAGCCAGACACCGCCGGCGGCGCCGAGGCCGACCAGTAGCAGGCAGCCCAGCGCGACCGAGACAACACGGGACGAGATCACGACAGCACCGCCTTTGCGCGCTCCCACAACGCCAGGCGCTCCGCCTGGCCGTTGAGACCACCGTTGATGCGCCGAGTGATGGCGGCGAACTCGCCGCGGTCGGCCAGGTCGTTCAAGCCGTGACTGGCCCACCACCAGGCCGCCGAGATCGCCGCCCACTCCGGTTGCTCGAGAAGCTCGGGTTCCTGCTCCAACGGCTGGCCCAGCCCGGCGCCGGCGGCGCGGTAGTTCGCCCGGCCGGTGATCTGCAGCAGCCCGCGCCCGCGGTAGCACCAGCCATCGCCGGACGCCTCGTCGCCATTGCCGTTGCGCGAGGCGTAGGCGTTGTTGGCGACGGCTCGGGGGTTGCGCGCCAGGCGCTGCGCCAGGGCGTTGGGCTGGCCGTCGGCGCCGAGGTACCGGCTCGGCCAGGTCGCCGCCAAGCCGCGCGCGCTGTAGTTGAGGTTCTCCACCAGGCGGGTCAACTGGCCGCTTTCGTGGCCAACTTGGGCGAGGAATGCCGCCGCGCGCACCGGCGACGTGATACCGAACCGCGTCATCCCGCGGTTCAGCGCACCAACAAAAACGCCGGCTCGAGGGCCGGCGTTCGGGAGGATATGCAGCAACTGCTGCTCGGTGATGGGCATACGCTCTCCTGAAATAAAAAAGCCCGCTTCTTAGGCGGGCTTCTATTTATCTGAAAACTTACTTCGTCATATAGCTAAAGTTTATAGCCAATGAGCATCCTTTAGACCATTTAAATGGATACTCAGATGAAACGTCCTTCCCATTTACTTGAATATTAAGCATTTTAGTTTCTGGATCTATAAATGCAAAGGCGGTGAAATCTTTTTCTGAATTGCTGTCATACAGACTAACTAAGAATCCTCCTTGGCGTATTTCAGGCACATCACTAACAGGGAGGATAAATCTCCAAGGTAAAGAGTCAAGGAACTCTGTTCTATCTCCTGCCTCAAAGAACATTTGAACATGGCATACGCCATTATCCAATGAATATTTTCCTTCAATCACCCCGTCTCTCACAGAAACGCCCCAGTCGCTAGGAGTGAAGGAAAATGACTCAGCAAGTCCGCTCATAATTCACCATAAGGTAAGTTGATGGAAGGCTGCATCATACCAACCATGCGCGCAGAAACGCGAACTCAAGCGAAGCGAAACGGATTGCGGTCGATATTCCATGACCGCCTGATCTGTCGGAACTGGCAGGCTAGGCGCAAGAGCCAGGATTACCTGATCCAGACCACTCCATCTTCCGGCTTGCTAAGGATACGGCATTGACGTACGCTTAAGGGATGCGAACAGTCATCGAAACTGAGATTTTCAAGCGCTATGCAGACGACATCTGGAGCGACCCCGAACGGGAGGAGTTCATAACCTGGATTGCAGCCAACCCCTTGGTCGGAGATGTGATCCCAGGATCGGGCGGGCTTCGCAAGGTTCGCTGGTCTCGCCCCGGCATGGGCAAGCGCGGCGGCGCGCGCGTGATCTACTACAACGCCGAAGAATCGCAAGTCATCTGGCTACTGATAGCCTACACAAAGTCGAAGTTCGACAACCTACCAGCATCCACCTTGAGCAAATTGAAAGAGGCTATGAATGGATAAGGAACTTGAAACCTTCGAGGCCGACCTCCTCGCCTCGATTGATGAAATGAAGAATGGGAAGGCCGCCCGTTCGACACAGATTGAACTTTCTCCGGTTGCAGAGGTCCGCGCAAAAGTAGGAATGGCGCAATCTGAATTCGCACACCTCCTAGGTGTTAGCGTTCGTACGCTACAGGAATGGGAGCAGGGCCGCAGATCTCCTTCTGGAGCAGCAAAAACCTTAATTAAGGTTGCAAGCAAGCATCCCGAGACGCTTCGCGAGCTGCGCTAGCTTGGTTATGCCAAAAACATCAATAGGACAATTAGCATGAAAGACAGTCCAACAAAAACCGAAGACGAGTATACGAATGCCATGTTCAATATCCGTACCAATGAAACAGAAAAGACATCAACAGAGATAATCAATCTGCTCATCGGCACGGCTTTTATTATAGCCATTGCAATGGCATCCGAATATTTTAGCGAGCCTAGTAAATCACACCATCAACAAACGGTCGTTCCCCACGTGCAACGCTAACAACAAACCGATGAGTGCTTTTCGTGTTTGATGAATTTGGGGTTATTGTTATCCCTGCCTGAGAGATATTTACAACTCCCGAACTTGCCCCATTTGTCTCAAGCTCCATCTGTCCAGTTACTGGAAGGTCAACGAACACGCCAGAGTCAGATGAGTATGCTCCAGAGAACGCAACAGCGGACGTACCAGAGACGCCAGAGACATAAAACCGAAACAGGACATTCGCGCCATTGTTTCGAGTTGCAGTTATTACCCTGCTCGGAGGAATCGAACCAAAGTCCGCATTTTTTATTGTCGTGCTTGTGATTGATATCGGCATCCACCAATCATGGTAGTCGAGAGCTTGTTTTTTCGAGCTAACTGAAAGGCCGAGTTTCTTAGCAATAGTCTCCGCAATATACTTATGACCATGAACGTTTGGATGGGAACCATCAGAAAAGAGCTTAAGAGTATTTACAAGATAATTCGCATCTGCTGGCTGCGATCCTTTTCTAAAGAAATCGGCAAACGGTATATATAGCCCCTGAGTCTCGTCAGCAAGTCGCTTTAGCTGCTTCCTTGTGTTGTTTGTATCTGGGTAACTCCACAAAAAATCAGGCACCACTACAGGTACGCTATTTTGATTTGAATAGCTTATCAGCCAATCAATTCTTTTTACGAATTCATCATAGTACGCCGTATCAGACTCATTGTCTGACGCGTCATTGGTACCTAGTGCCATGATGAATAGAGAGGTTCCTGCCATCATCGAACTGATGACAGACTCATCCACCCAGCGAAGCCTGCGGCCAGAGTTTGAAAAATTATGCAGAGCCGACTGACTATAGGCGTTCGCATATGAAAAACCAGAAAATTCAACAGTTGCGGAAGATGTAGTAACAACCTCGATTACACATTTCCCAAACCCATTATCTTTCAGGGTTACAGCTTGGCCTTGCAAAGCGTTTAAAACTGAGGCCTGGGTATTCACACTAGCTACTACCGATCCGTTAACTTTTATGTCAAACGTCCCCCCTCCCGGCCTTGCGACGTAGTAAACCGTACATGCATCCTGAAATGTTGGGATTGTCGACCTTATAATATTGCCAACCTCATTTGACACCCACGACAACCCTTGAGGAACATATGATCCGCTTTCATTCGATCTATAAACCCAAGAGTGGGTTCCTGACGTTTTTGCGAAATCGATAGAGTGAATTTCATTAGAGGAATTCCCAGCACCGTCTACGAGAGACATCAACGGTGTGAACCCATAAGTTAGAGTGCCGATCTCGTTGTAGAGCATTCTTCGCAGAAGATTCACCCAGCCATTCCGGTATATTCTGCCGGCAAAAGCTCCATGGGAAATAGAGTCGCCAAGCACATACATAGTGGGAGCACCTGAGATTCGCGCTCTTACTCTGGTTAGCATCTGCGCGTTACCAAATGCGCCAGTCGTCGCTAAGTTAGATGCTTCCTCAGCCTTTCCATCAATCTCTTTTATTGCGTACCCAACCGTATCCGATGGGTACGTTTCCGCCGGATCGTAACCGATCATTCCGGCGCCACCCGGAGCTCTCAACTGCTGACGCAGAGCCTGGTCGGACCGAACAGTCAGTAGAAGCTCATCGGCTGCCCAGTTGCCGCTCAGGGTGACAGGGAAGTTCGCAGGCAGCCGGACGCTGTAGAGATTCCCGTCGCGCTGGATCAACTTGCTCGGACTGGGCACAACCAGCTCAGAGCCGTCGACGTAGATCAGCGGAACAGGCTCGAATGCCGTGCCGATCAGGAAGTCGTTGACCTGCTGTTCGACTCCAAACCAGGTTTTTCTGGAAACGCCGAAACGATCATTCCACGTGGTGTTTACCCGGTCGTTCATCGCCGCGTCGAAGTTCTCGGCGTTGTCGTACAAGTCGCGCGGGTCTTTGGAGCCCAGCGGGTTACCGGTGGCGTAGGTAGTCATGCAAATTCTCCGGGCATGAAAAAGCCCGCTCTATGGCGGGCTCTGGATTTGTGTGTGCGGTCAGTTGGGGGCGCTGGCGTTGTCGTAGGTGTAGACCCTGGGGTCGTAGTTCACCGCACGAACAGATGCCGCGGTATTTCCGTTGGGATCAATGGAACTGATCAGGGCCGGGTATGGATTTCCCAGCAACAAGTGCGGCGGCTCGATCTCCCAGGAAACATCGGGGACGAAATCGATGCTGGGAATGCTCAGCCGGTAGTCGTCGATCCGAGATGCTGGGTAGCCACCGGAAACCGTTCCGTCTGGCCGGCGCAGGTACAGCGCTGGAGAGCTCAGCAGCGACCAATCGAGCGGCTCGCTGGACTCGATCAGCACCGAGTTTCCCGAGATCACGAACGATTTCAGATATGCGCTCTGCGCCAGCCCAGGGCCTGGAACATCGCCGGCGAGAGCCACGTAATCCCAGAACTCGCTGTTCAGCGCGTCGAGGCCGGTATCGAACGAATACTCTGTTCGCCGGTATCGCTGTGCCATCCTGCGGCGCATCCCGTAGCGCCAGGCTCGGTCGCGGTTTGTGACGCCGACAGCCGTGATTTTCTCGACCTTCCGACCGACATCGCCGGGCAGGCGGCACTGGACGGTATCTTCGATCCAGCCGTTGGCATTGACGAACTCCACATCGACTCCGTCGTAGTCGTCCTCCGACGGAGCGCTGATGCTGATCCTCAGTGGACCATCCATGTTCTGCGGCGAGTACATGTGCCCGAACGTTGTCCTGGGCTCGTCTCTGGCCGCAGAGATCACGCCGCGTTTGATGGTCTTCTCCGCATATCCGGCTGCAAGCACGTCATCCATTATCTGCGCGACCGTGACCTTGCCGTCCTCGTAGATCATGTCGAACGTGTCGCCACGGGCCTTCCAGATGGCGTCCAGCCGGTCGAGTTCTTCGAGATCGAGATCCGCATCGGTGTAGCCGCGCTCCTTCGCGATGTAGCAGAGGAACGGGACGATGTCTCGCGTAGCGATCTCGGGTGTCCATGCACCGCTCTGCCGAGTCGGTAGCATGCGAGTGGCCTCTACCGAGACGCGGCTTTCGGTCTGCGCCGCGATGCGGTCAGACGACCGATACCGAACAGCCATTACCGTGACGCCGGCGTAGGACGATGGAGCCTGGAGGCGCGCGCGCATCCCGTACCACTGGGTGCGGTCTCGGTACTCGGATGTTGAGTTGCCGCCCTGGTTGACGAACACTTTTCTGATGCGAAACTCGGGCCGCATCATGTACGGCAGCGGGATGCCGTCCGTAAAACCCTGCTGGTCGAGAGAACTGCCAGCATGGTTCTTGCTGACCGTCGTCCATGCGCCGCCGACGGCCATGTCTCGCCACTGGATGTCGTAATAGGTGCGGATCTGGTAGATCTGCCCTTCCCTGCCTACGCCGCACAGGCCTTCCGGGCAAAACACGTCGATCTCGACGAAGTTGGTCTTCTCCGATACAGGGCATGCAGGGAATGGCCCGCGCCAGCCCCCTTCTAGGCTGGTCGGATCGATGGTGACTCGGGACGTAGACGAGTTGAGAGCGGTGAATCCTGGCCAGTCAACATCGACACCACCCGCACTGGTCAGCCGCTCGACGGTGAGTTGCTGCGCGCTGTACGCCGTGATCCGATAGCGCAGCCCACGCGGGCCAATTGCTGCATTGCCGGAGCCGGTCTGCAACGCATTGGCCGGTGAACCGTTGCTGTAGTTGAGCGTCATCGACGTTGAGGTGATGTCGTTCACCAGGTAGAGGCCGCCGTTGGTGCCAACCACCTCGATCTCGTCGCCAACATCCAGCCCGAGCTGAGCGATATCCCCCGTCACGACGTCGCGATTCGTCCCGCCGCCATCGTTCACCGAATAGGGGTACATCGCCTCAACCCGCAGGATCGTCCCCGCAACCCAGTCAGAGGGGAACGACCCGGCTCCGGCAGAAATAATGATGTTCGTTCCGGAAAACGTGAACGTAGTTGCCGACGGGTTCGGGGTGAGATTGGAGCTCTCGGTCAGGTCCAGGCCGGCATTACCAGTTGAGCTCGCACCAACTTCCTCAACCAGGTGCCACCAGACCGATGCCGGGTGCCCGCTGACGTTCTGCCCTGGTTCGAAAATCTGGAACGAGGCATCGGCGCCAAGCGCCAGGAACGACGTGTCACCGATTTTCGCTGCCCCTTCGGCGATCTGGAACCGACCACGGCCAATACACAGGAGCATTTCGGTCCACTGCTCACGCGGACCGGCGAAATACTTCCGGGGCGGCAGGATGTAGTCGGGATAAATCAGGCGACGGCCAGCGACTTCGCGTATCGCATCGCCGAGCTTGACCTTGTTTCCACGCGCACTGGTTTCAGACAGCGACGCGCCTTGCCCTGGGTTCGTTGGCATGCCAGGCAATTGCGGCATGAGCATCCGAAAAACGGATTGCGCACCTTTGAACAGCGCTGCCGTGATCGTGAACGGATCGGTCCCGCGCGGCAGCTTGTAGATCCGGACGATATCGCCGCGGTCGATGATGCGCTCGGCCCACTCGCCAGGGTGGACGAATTCCTCATGCGCCTTTTTCTGCTTGTCGGTCAGGTCCCCGCAGAGCGCAACCTCGGCGGGGACAAAACCGATGGAGAACGGGTGGACATCGTGACAGCGGTACCCAGGAGAATTCGCGGTCAGCCAGGCATGAATCGTCATCCTGCGGCCGATCGGATGCCGCTCCAGCGGTTCTCCGTCAAGGAGCGATGGGTAGATTTCGATCACGGTAGAAGACCACCTTGGAATATTTGTCGGAGAACTTCTGGAGCGGGGTGAGCGACACCCCGCTTCCCGGGTTGATTTCGAGAATCCGCAGGCGACCATCCACCTCGACCAGCAGACCTACGTGATCGAGCAGACGCCCTCTATAGGCCGCGGCGATGACCCCAGGTCCTGGCTCGCATTGCTCGAGCGCGCGCTGGATCTCCATATCGCACGCCCGCTGCATCGAAACCGGGGTGAGTCGCGTGACACCACCGAAGTCGGTCAGCATCGGCAGTCCGAACAGCTCAACCCGCGCTATGAGCGTCAGGCCCCAGCAGTCCAGGCACGGCAGGGCCCGCCCGCCCTCGGTATAGATGGCGGTGAGGTATCTGTTCGGCATGGGATCAAGGCCAGTATTTGAGTCCGGGGAACTCGCTGACGTTGTAGATGTGGCGCAGCGCGGCGGTGTTGATGAGGTCGTAGTAACCGGCCTCGACCTGAACAGTGAGACCCTCGAAACCCGGCGTCTTGACCATCATGCGGTATGGCCGCTCAGCGGGCGCTGTGAGATCGCTCTCCAGGTACATCCGCAGGATCAGGGTCACATACTCGCCAGCCTCCAGGGCTTCGTTGATACGCTGCTGGGCGAATCCGGTCACGTTGTCGATTGCGAATCCGACGTTCTGGTTTCCGCTGTTGTCTCGCTTCGGAATCGATACGTCGATAGCGCCAGCGATGAACGTAAGTAGCCGCCCGTCTTCGGTCATGCAGGTGATGTCGTCATAGCCCTGGCAGATGAGGATAGGCTCCGGCCACGCCGGGCATGACAACTCGACCGTGGCGAGCTTCAGGTCTTCACCGCCGGAGGCATAGAAGCGCTCAAGAGCCGTCGCCATGTCGAGGCCACTCCCTGTTCATCGCGATGTCGAAGATGTCAGCGAGGAGGATGTACTCGGGCAGAATCTCGGCCCACCCTGGATCGATGATCGAGCGCTCTCGCATCACGACGGTTGCGTTGAAGCGCCAGTAGTCACGCCCGACGAGATAGCCACCGTCGTAGATCCCCTCGAAGTGCAGGTTGCACGGAACGATTCCTTCCTCCGTACGCAAATCGCACTCGAACCACTTGACGCCATCTTTCAGGACGTCTCGGTACCACCCTTTGAACAGCCGAGCCTGCTCAGCAGTGAACAGCCAGGAAACCTCCAGCGCGACCGGCACATTGCTGAAGTTCCGCCTGTAGCGTGCCCGGCCGCTCTGGAGGGACGTCCTGGCCATAGGCTCTACCGTCTTGAAGCCGTAACCCTCCCTGAGCGGGAAGGGAAGGCCATCAGGCCATTTGATCATCGCCCTGCCCTCTTGAATCCATATGCGCCTTCGATTGCTTTCGGGTAAAGCCCCTGGCCGGACGAAACCTTGTTGGCAAAGTCCTGTTCGACCGCATCGAGAGTTACCCGCAGGTTGTTCCCGTCCATGGTGGCGGTGGCGGAAACCGGAGGACCGTTGTTGATGATCTGCAGGCTGATCTGCGGCGAGCCCTGCGCGGTGGCGTCGCCGTTGCTGATCACCTCGCCTCGCGTGTTCGGCAGCATGTACTGCCGGCCATTCGCAGCCTGGAATACCTCTGGCGCGCCGTTCTCGTTGATCCGGTACATGCCACCAGCCCCTACGGGGCCGCCGTACTGTCGGCCGCCAGCGAACATGCCGAGCATCGCCGGGATAGCGGCCGCCATTGCGGTAAGGCCAGCCGTTGCCGCCCCGCCGAATGACGCTACCGAGGCGGCAGCGGCGGCTGGCGCGTAGGCGGAAGCCATAGCCGCACCTGTCGCCGCGGCTGTCGTCGCCGCAGCCGCCTGCTGGGCCTGCCCCATGATGAAGTTCTTCGCCTGTTCGATGCCGACCTTGACGAGGGCGCCCACGACCTGGTTCAGCATGGCGCCGGCCAGTTGCCGCATGGCGTCAGCACCGTTGTTCGCCCCGGTTATCAGCCCTGTCAGAGCGTTCGTGCCGGCCTGCTGCACCTGATCCAGCGTTGCCATGATCATCTCGTTGCCGGCAGCCTGGCGGCGGAATCGCTCCTCCTCCAGTTGCTTCATCGTGGCATCGTGCTGTTGCTCTGCCTGCGCCTTGAGTTCCAGGTAGCGCTGGTCCTCGAGCAACTTGGCCTCGTTCAGCTTTTTCAGATTCTCCAGTTCGGTCTGGTAGCGCTGGTCTTCGCCGGCGATCGGGTCCATCTGCCCCAGCAACTGCTTGTTGGCTTCGACCTGTTGCGCTTCGTACAGAGCTGCGGCGAGCGCGCGGACCTGGGCGACCTGCTCCGGCGTGGCGAATGGATTAAGGCGAGATTGCGCCCCAGCTTCTGCCAGTTCCTTTCCCTTCATTCCAGCCTGTGCCAGTTGCTGGGAAAGGTCTCCGATAGTCTTCTCATTGTCCAGGGCAGCGCGACGCTGCTCCTCCATCGACTTTTTGACCGTAGAGGCGGTATCAGAGGCTGACTTCTTCTCTTGCTTCCGTGCTTCGCTGTTGCGGAATATTTGGACAGCGAGACGCTCCGCCTCCGCGATCTCCTCTTTTGTGGCATCAGCACTGAGCTTTTTGCGCGCGGCAAGCTTCGCCCGTTCTTCACCCGCGAGAGCAGATAGTTCAGCCTCGTCGCGAAGATTCTGGAGAGCCTTTGTATCCTCCGGGTTTGCCTGGCGATCCGGGCCATTGCCGGATGGGGATGAACTCTTTTTATCCAGGGCAGCGTCGACGTCTGAACGCTTTTTCTGTAACTGGTCAAGTTCCTGCGTAAGCTCCTCGACCGCGCCCTGGATACGCACGGCATCTTCAGCATATCGATTGGCCCTTCGACCGGAGCCTTGGGCTTCTTTTGCTGCGAACGCATAGTTTTCCCCAAGCAGTTTGAGCTTATCGCTCACTGCCTGGATTCGCTTGTCGATGTCCAGTCGTGCAACCTTCAGCTGTGCCTGTCCAAGCTTTTCAACGGACAGAGTTAGAAGGTCCGTAGGCTCTTTCGCCTCCCGTGCATTCGTTGCAAATGTTGCGATCGCGGTTGCGGCCAGCAGAACAACCCCAAGCGGTCCGCCGAGGAACGCCATTGCCGCTCGAAGGCCTCCCATTACCACTGTCCCGGTGGTTGCTACACCATTCAGCGTTGTTTGAGCAGCCGTTAGTGCCCTTGTGGCGGCCAAGTCGCGCTCTTTAGCGGCGAGCAGCGCGTTTAGAGCTGTTGCGTGGGCATTCGAACCCCTAGCGGCATTCAAGTCCGCCTGAGCCAGAGCGACAGCCGCGGCGGCCGCCGCCTTCTCTGCCTCTGCCCGGCGCAGTGCACCTATAGCAGCATTCCGATCAGCTGCTATCTGCTCAAGCGTTGCCCGCAATCTTTGCACTTGGGCCGCACCTGCTGCATACAGGGAGGTAACTAGACGCCCAGCCACAACAGAGGCCAGAGAAGCTGCTGCGACTGTTGCAGTGTCGAGAAATGCTGCCATTTTTTCCGAGTCAAGCCCGAACTCAAGAAGCGCATCAGCAGCCGAAATAAGACCATTGGTGAAGGTTTGAAGGGCACCAGTCTGGTCTTCCAGCGAAACAAGGACTTGAGTAAATGCAGTGCGAATCCTGACCCCTGCATCGGTCAGGTTATTGGACATGCCGGCGGCTGCCTTTGAGTTCTCTTCCAAGGACTTACGTAGACCCTCGGTGAGCATTTGCGCCGTTAATTGCCCCTGCGCACCAAGACTCCTGACTTCCGCCCCCGTCTTACCTGCTGCGGCGCCGATATCCTCAATAACAGACGGGACTGCGCTGGAGATTGTTTCCCATTGGTCGGCAGAAACCTTGCCGGTGTTGATTGCCTTGGAGAACTGGCTGATCGCTGCCTCTGCTGCGTCCGCCTTGGTCGCATTGGTCACGAATGCATACGACAGCGAATCCATCACATCCAGTGCAGACGTTGTGTCGTATCCGAGAGCTTTCAGGCCCGCAGAAGTGCGAATGTAGAGTTCCTGCGCCTCTGATAGCGCTCGGTATGTCCCGTTGGCGGTACGGAGCAGTCTAGCCTGTACGTTTTCATACTCTTCCTGGCTTGCAGACGCCAGACGAACCCTGTCAGCCATCTCCTGATAGGACTGGACCATGCTGGCCATCTCGCGGAGCGCTGACGCCGCGATGATCGCCTTAATAGCCGACGAAAGCTTGGTGACAGTCGTGTTGAGACGTGCCGCCTCGCTATCAGCGCGCCGCATGGTTGCTTGCATCTGATCCAATGAACGGTCAGCAGCATTCGTGCCGTTTACGAGGCCAGAGGTATCCGCCTCGACGGTGTAGTAGATGCTGCCGACATTCTCAGCCATCAGGGTGCTCCTTTCGCCCGCGCCTTGCGCTTGGCCTCGATCTTGTCGAACCACTCCATCGTCGCGTCATGCTCTGCCGCGGTCGGGGCTCTGGCGCCCGGAGCGTTCGATTCGGTTGGGGGGTATTTCGCGCGCAGGGCGCCGATCAGGCCGGTCATGGTCATGGACCAGGCTTCGCGCTCGCTCAGCCCCAGGTGCGCTATCGCCGTCGCGACGTACTCCCGCGCAACGAATTCCCCCGAGTAGTTCGGCTCTTCGTCGTGGCGCCGGGGGAGCGGCGGAAGCGCCCCAGTGACGCCGTGCTTCAGCAGGCAGCGCGCGAGAGGCACAAGGTGCTCGACATCCGCAGTTCCTGGCCGGTAGACCAGGTCCTGGTCGTAGTAGCCAAACACGTCGGACAGGTCCTGCTCACTACAGGCCACCACCACGGCCAGGGCGTCCGCGAACTGGTCCGCCTGATGCTTCTCGGTGATCGGGTCGCTCATGACGCGCGCGAAGACGTCGACAATCTCGGCCGGCGTACCGAGCTGGGTCATGGCGTACAGGGACGGCCGCAGGAGAAAGCACTCCCCTGAGGCCGTGTGTACGCCTATCTCACCGATCTCGGTGAGGATCACGGTGCAGTAACGGTTACCGGAACGGTCACGCTCACCGACGGCCGCGCCGCACTGGTGATTTTCACCGTGGTGGTACCGACATCAACACCGGTCACCAGGCCGGTCGAGCTCACGGTGGCAATCGCCGGCGCCGCGCTTTCGTAGACCAGGCCAGGAGCCGCACCGGTCGGGGATACAGCGGCGGTCAGTTGCTGGGTGGCGCCTTCGGCGATCGAGACGGAGGTCGGCGAGACAGTGATGCCCTGCACCAGCGGGACAACCGTGACAGTTGCGGTATCGGTGACGCCCGGGGCGACGCTGGAAGCGGCGGTGATCGTGGCGGTACCGGCCGACAGAGCGCTCACCTCGCCGGTAACCGCGTTCACCGCGGCCACGGTCGGCGCACTGGAAGTCCAGCGCAGGCCTTGCGGAGCGCCAACAGGCAGCACGACGCCCTCGAAGTTGAAGCCTTCGCCAACGGTAAGCGAGAGGGTCTCCGGCACGACCTGAATGCTGGTCGGGTCCGGCGCATCCGCGTCGGGGGTATCCTCGACGATCAGGCCGAAGTCGGAAGCGGTCGCCGAAGCCTCGAAGCTGTAGGTGGTGACATCGTCGTACGGCGCGGAGCGACTGAGGTTGCTGATGAGCATGAATGCGGTGAAGGTCAGGTCCGGGAAGGTCATGCGCGTCCAGACAACAGGCTGTCCGCCGGTCGCGTCCGGCTTCACGACATGCTTCGTCAGGTCGATCAGGTTCTGCGCGCCGGCACCGGAGGCCTTCACGGTACCGTCACCGGAAATGGTCAGCGTCTGGAAACTGGCCAGGTTCTCCCGCAGTGCGCCAACCGAGTCGGAATCAGTCGCGTCGATGGTGTCCCACTCGACGGTGAATTCCTTCGTGCGGAGCGACCCAAAACGGCGCCAGTCATTCTCCGCCGGCAGCGCATCGCCGCACCCGATGTAATACTCGAGCACGACGTCGCGGCCCGGAAATTTGAGCTTCTTGCAAGCCATGTCTGGCCTCCTGATTAATAGAGAACTTCAAGGTCCAGGCTGTACCAGGCCCGGTTTTCGGTGGTGTATCCAGGCCCGATCGGCTCGCCGATTGCCCGAACAGATGCGGCGCCACAGGGGACGCTGTCACCAAGCGCTACCTGCGCCAGGGTCTCGATTGAGTTGCCGACGTCGACAACGTGTTTCCGGACGCCCTTCGGGCCGAGGAGGATCACCTTGAACCGCAGGCGACGAATGTCGACCTGAGTCGGGGGGCCGCCGGTTTGCTGGATCGCTGCGATGAATGCCGAGTCGAGCGAGGGGTGGTCGACCCACATCCCGCGGCTGTACTGGTAGCCCTCGCCCAGGATCGAAGCCAGCCAATCCTGGAAGGCGTCGTAGGGTGTCATACGCGGTAGGTCCTGCGGAGGATGGCCGGGATTGCTGGAATGATCTGGTCAAAGCCCTTCGTGAGAAATTCAGGCTCCGCATTCGGGTCCCAGTAGTCCCCCCGGCTAGGGTCGTTCTCGTCCCGCGGCTGGCCGGCGAGAGTGCCTGGCGCATCGTGGACTGCTGCTGCGTAGGCAGCGGTGTAACCGACGCTGCCCTCGACCCCGTTTGGGCCAACAGTGATCTGGGGGGCCGTTTGGCTGTTGACCAGAGTCGATGTGTCGATCGGTGTCATGGTCTGCGCCATTGCCGCTCCCTGGCTCAGCACCTCATAAACAGCGCGCTCGGAAACGCCGCCGGCAATGTTTTCGACAGCCACACGAAGATTCCGCCGGACGCGGTCGATGCCTTGGATTGCCATGTCAGGTCACCAGTAGAAAGTCCGGCTGCTCGCCGAAGAAGGACATGTCCCAGTTCGTCACCGAGCGAATCTCTTCCCAGCCGTTGGATCCGTCGAACTGGATCAGGTCCAGGTACTTCGGCCGGCGGTCCTCGGTGTAGATCTGGTGGCGCGACACGAACTCGGCGCCGTTGTTATCGCGGACCTGCTCACCTTTCGCTACCCAGGTGCAGGCGATCTCGTACTCGGGGCCGTAAACGGCCTCCTGGGTCGAAAGGTCGAAGTGCAGGAATGGCCGAACCGTCGCAGTGTTGGTGTAACTCCAATTCGCTGTCGTGCTCATGAGTCACCACACATGCAGCCACCGCGCGCGATCCAAAGACCGCCGTGTGCGGTCTGGGTTGGGTTCGGGGGAATCAGCCCCGTCGCACATCCGTACTTGTCCAGGGCGTTCAGCAAGGCCAACTGCGCCTTCCAGCGATCAGCAAAGGCCTGGTAGCGGAACGATCGAGAAGCGCCGGATGGTGCCGTCTGGCTGCTGATGTACTTGTCGGCCTGGGCCAAGGCGAATAGCGCCAGCAGGTAGGCCTGAATCAGCAGCGCGGTCGATGCCGGGTAATGGGCATCCATGCAGTCCTGGATCTGCTGCAATTGCTCGATCCACGCCGCAAGGATGAAATCGGGCACGTTGTCGATGCCCTGGCTCTGCAGGTACTGCCGGGCCTGTTCAACTGTGATCATGTCCGATTCCTGGAAGAAGAAGGCCCCATTTCTGGGGCCAGAAACGACGAAGCCGCCCGCAGGCGGCCTCTCGTCACGCACCGGTCACTCGGTTTTCGGCGGTCGCCCTCGGCGTTTCTGCTCGACATCCGAACTTGCAGCCGGCGTAGCTGCTTCGAGGACAGAATCACCGCCGAGGGGGCGCACGTTGGGTTTCAGCGACGGGTGAAGGTGCTCCAGTTCCACCACGTCGCCCACGCTTACGCCATGCCAGGCGCGGGTCACTTCGTAGCGCACGTCGCCCCCTTACGCCAGGTTGGCGCCGTAGATCACGCCGGACAGACCTTCGTCGTCCTTCTTCACCTGGATGCCCATGGCGCTCATGATCTGGAAGTTGTAGTTGACCTGCGGCAGCGGGCGCGGCAGCGGGATAACACCGGTAGCCATGCCGACCAGCGGGGTAACCACGTCACGACGTCGCTGATAACCCAGGAACTCGTTGCCCGACAGGGCGAACGACTGGCGAATGGCGCGAGCCGGGATGAACGGGGTGATCAACTGCAAAACAGTGCCGCCGCTCAGGATCGTGCTGCCACCGATTGCCACGGTTGCCGGGCGGTTCATGTTGCCCCAGATTTCCGGGGACACCCACAGCACATCGTAGGCATCGACCTTGTTGTTGCGGGCGGCCTGGCCGAAAGCGCCGGTGGTGAAGAACGCAGCCAGTTGCTCCTGGGTGGCAGTGGTCAGGTCGATGTTCGCGCCGCCGGCGCCGGAGCCCAGGTTGACCTTGATGGTGTTGCGGTGATTGCGCAGCCCCTGAGCCGGGTAGTTCTCGACCTGGATGTTGGTGGCACCGTCCAGGGTGTAGGCAACGATCCGCTTGTTGAACTTGCGGAGCTTCGCAGCCTGCGAGTCCAGAACCAGGTCGATGCCGACGGTGTTCATGCCGGCGGCATGGCGCCAGTTGACACCGTAGCCGGCGGTGAATACCGGGATCGGGTCGCCGTCGGAGTTGTACTCGGTGTGATCGAAGGAGTACGGGGCCTGGCCATCGATGCTCACCGACACATCATCGGCGATGTCGCCGACCACGTTGTAGAGCTTGGCGGTCTTGCCGATCGGAAGCACGGTCTGCACCTGCAGGAGATCGTTGACGATCTCCATGCCGGTTTCCTGGTTGCGGTACTGGATGATCTGGGCGTCGACCTCGGCCCAGAACTCACGCCCCAGGCCGGCGAGCGCGTTGCAGGCCAGCATTTCGGGGGTCATGGCGCCGCGGTGGTGGGTGATCATCGCGGCGTTCTGGTTGTTCCAGATGTTGCGGTTGGCCTGCAACTCCTGGAAATGGCCCATCAGGCGGGGATGGGCGGCGATTGCTTGCTGGGTGAGGAACATGTGTCCGTACTCCTATTAGGGCGCCGGGGCGGCGACACTGCCGACACGGAAGCGGATGCGGATGAAGTCCGTTTGGCCGGAGGCGATGACTGCATCGTCCTGGCTGTAACCGAGGACCGTGTCGGTATCGCTCGACGCGATGGCACCCTGGCCACTGGTTCCGAGCTTGATCGGCGTGTCCTTCTTGTAGGTACCGGCCGGGCACAGCACGGCGAGTTCGCGACCCTCTTCGACGTAGTTGCCCACGGCCGAATGGCCGACGGGAACCGCATCGCGGATGTTGAGGCCTTCGTGGTGAGCGCAGTCGATGACGTAGAGTCGGCCAACGCTTGCGCTTGCCTGGGCGAACAGGTCGCTGCCATTGATCACGGCGAACGTGCCGGGCAGGAGTGCCGCGGCGGTCTTGCGGGTTTCGGTCTTGAACAGCGACTTGCCGTCGATGTTCACGCGACGATAGCGAGACATGGCTTACTCCTTCGGCAGGTTGTTGATATCGGCGGTGAGACCGCCTTTGTCGGTGGCGGCATTGGCGCCCAGCGGGGCGGACTCGCCGCACTGCTTGAACATTTCCTTGAGCGCGTCGCCGGCCAGGCTGTTGGCGATGACCTCGCCGAACTTGGCCTTGACCGCTTCACGCATGCTGTCTTCCTCGGCGCGCTGGTTGGCGGTCAGCGTGTCGGCCAGGGCCTTGTGGTTGGCGACCAGGCCGTCGACCTTGTCGGCCAGGGGCTTGATGATGGTGTCCGCCAGTTCCTTGATGGCGTTGGAGGTGTTGGTGCCGATTTCCTTCACGATTTCGGCCTTTTCTTCGGGGGTCAGGGGCATGTCGCCCTCCTTCTCAGGTTGATCAGGCCGAGCCTGACGATGGGTGAAAATGTTCTTGATGCTGTTGGCCACCATGGCGACCCAGGACTCTTGCCGGACAACGGGCTGGCCGGACTCGTCGAAGACGATCTTCCCTGCCTCGACCTTGTAGCCGTACACCTCGGTCACACCGCCGTTGAGGCTGATCACGGCCTGGGAATCAGTGAAATCGGCAACCCATGCGTACTGATCGGGCCCGGAGGCGAATCGCTCCTTTGCGGCTCGGTCCAGGCGCTGCTCACGCTCCCGGTAGGACTCGCCAACCAAGGCGCCGGAGTTCGGCTGAAGCGGCACAGCCTGGTCCGCGTTCACCATGAGGCCGACGCCCTGCTCAGGAGTGGCCGCCCCTACTTCGTGCAGCAGGATCGCGTCGTGGTCCATGCTCTGGATGTCGGCGACCCACTCCGCGCCCTGGGCGCGCTGGCTTTCGTTCGGCTCGATGCGGTTGAGGAATGCTGCAACGCTGGTATGGATCGGGGGAACGTCCTCCCCCTTCTCCAGCGCCTCGACGCGCTGCAACAGTTCACGACCGCCTTCCGTGGACTTGGCGAACTCGACGTCGACCCACTTCTCCATGTAGACCCGGTTGCCGGACTTCTTCACGTTTCGGTTCCAGGCGCCGATATGGCCGACGTTGATCCCTTCAGGGGAGAACGCCGAAACGAACTTCCCATCGACCATCGGGTGGCCGAGCGGCGCGAGCGTTCCCTCCAGCCCTGGGTAGTGCTTGTCGATCTGCTCGGCGGTGTAGAGACCACCGTTCATGACCACCCCGGCCGGCAGGGTGTAGCTCGGCAGAACCAGGTGTTCGCGCCCGTTGTAGGTCTCACGTCGAATACTGGCGCTGTTGACCTGGGTGGTGATGTTGACCTGCATGGGCATGGCTCAATCCTCTTTCGCCCAGGGCCCGCGCCCTTTGGCTTTCATGACTTGGTAGTTGCGGCGCGCGCGCTCGACGATGGCCGGGACAACCGGGTTCCCTTCGTCATCGACCAGTACCTCGACCTGGCTGCACTTGCAGTTGATCGAGTTTCCGTCTCGGCTGTACCAGTCCCTCAGCTCGTCCGAGGTGTAGAGCCTGGCGTGCCTGGCCGCATGGGTTGCCCTGGTACTGGGGGACAGGGCCGACATGTGCATCAGCTTCGACTGGACGCCGTAATCGGCCTCAGCAGCGTCTTTCTCGTCCCAGCGGGCCCTTCGGAGTGCGGTAGTGACCTCGGTGCGGGCGATGCGATGGCCTCGACGCGCCTCGATGCCGCTCTGGGCGGTCAGGTCCCGTGCAATCTCCCGGGGATTCTTCCCGCGCCCCATGCCTTCGGCGAGGATGCGCGCCATGTCGGCCTTGACCTGGCCCGACAGCCCCTTCATTTCCTCGAACTCCCGAGCGCGAAGCAGCGCCATGCGCGCGCGGTAGGCGTCGGATCGGAGGAGCACATCCAGCGACTCCCGGCCAGCGCGATACGCCGGCGACTGCTGCGCCAGGTTGGCGTGGGTCTGCGCAGTCCCGCGGATGTAGGCAACCCCGACGTAGGACTCGAAGAACCAGAGGTCACGCTCTCCGCCTTCTTGCAGGATCTCGTCGACCATCAGGTTGGTGTCGGCGAAGATCGCGGAGAGAAGAGCCTGGTCGAGACGGTAGGTGTACTGCTCGTTCACCACCGGCTGGGCCGGGATTCGATCCAGGGCGGCCACGTAGCCATCCCTGATCTTCCGCATGCGCCTGTCGAACTCGCGCATTGCGCCCCTTTCCAGGCGATCTACCCCGGTCGGGTCACTGCCGTTCGCCGGTAGGATCGGTGCGCGCGGCATCTTCATCCTCCGGTTCGGTGTCAGGCAGCGGATCGCCACCCTCGAGCGGGTCGTATCCAGCTTCTTCGCGTATTTCCTCCGCCGTGAACACGGGCTCGCCAGTGCCGATCGCGGCGCTGTTGATCTCGCTCATGGTCTTGGAGTTGGCCAAGCGCTCGGCCTTGGTCGGCACGGTGAGGTCATCCCAGATCGCGGTGAACTCAGCCTTCAGCGGAACCACGCCGATGCGCATCAGGTGCGCGAACAAGTCGTTGATCTCGAACGTCAGTTCTTGCACCCGGCGCGCCTGGCATCTGGCGTTGTGGTACTTCTGGTCCTCACTGCTCGCCCGCTCGCCGGTCTGCATGCCCACCAGAATCTTGGTCGGGATGTCGACGCCGGCGGCGGCGGTCTGCAGGTTGACGTTGTACGTGGGGCTGGGGTCCGAAACAGCGGACACCATCTGCGTGACGGTCGCCCCCTGGGTCGGGAGCAGGACATCGACGCCGAGGTTGAGCTGGCGCGCTGCCTCGTTGAAGCGCTCGTTGAGCGCATCGAGCGTCACGCCGTAGGTGCTGGCGATCTCGCCGAGGTTAATCTCCTTGTCGAAGTTCAGCAGGAGCTGGCGTGCGGCGTTCTTCAGGAACGATTCGCCACTGCCTCCCTCGACCTTCTCCAGGCTGATGAAGGAGTTGTAGGCAGGCTCCAGGAAGCCGATTGCATCGCCGGTCCAGTCTCCGAGGATAAACACCCGATCCGGATGGATATCCCGCACCAGACCGGGACGACCGGCTTGGGAAGCCTCGGTGTATTCCCACATGGTGGGCTGCCCGTAGGTCTCGCTATCCGGCTTTTCGTCGAACGACTTCGGCTTAAGGCACCCAGCCCAGGCCGGGGTGACCTTCGCCAGGCCATTGACCTTGCCCGAAACAGGTCTATCCCAGGGCTGGCTGTCCCTTATGTGGAGGAGCAGCCCGGAATACCGACCCACCAAGCGGCGCCGGTCGGCTTCGGAGACAGCCCGCCAGAACCTGCCGCCTGCGATCAACGGCTTGTTCTTCCTCTCCCACTCGGTCTCGTCCTTGGAGCGGTCCTGATCGTCGCCCTCGATGACCTGCGGATTTGTCTTCCAGCACGTGGTGACGATCTTCTCAACCGCGCCATGGGCGATGCCGCCCCGCCGGTACATGGTGTACAGGTCGTTGAACGTGATTTCCTGAGGGAAACCATACTCGCACCATGCCTGCGGGCGCTTGGCGTCATGGCCGATGCCCTGGTTCAGCAGGCTCATTCGCGCACGCGCGACAGCACTGCTCATCGCGTGATTGACCGCGAGGTCGAGTTTGTCAGTCATGGTCAGTCCGATTTCAGGATGAGGCCTGGCTTGTCCGCCTCGCGGACCAGTTCGACAGATGAGAGGTTGGGGTCACGCCAGACCATCGTCCCTTCGGCGCCAGCGTTCTCGACCGCCACGGTGCGGGCGCAGGACGTGCAGCGAGCACGGACCACCATGGAACGGCTGGTTGCGCGCTCCTTGAGGATGAAGATGGCCATCAGCGGGCTCCAGGAAGAAGGATGCCAAGCGGCGCGGCTCCGCCCAATTCGGTCAAGGCGTAGACCATGGCATCCAGCCGGTCCGGCGACTTCTTCGCCGTCGCGGGGATGTACTCCATGAGCTGGTTCTCCAGCAGATAAAGCGCGCCTTGGTGAGCCACCCTGCCTTGCTCGTACAGGGCGGATATCGGCTCAGCACGGGCGAACTTTCCCTTGTTGGCATGGATTCGGATGATTCGCCCCTTGAAACCCGCGTTCTTCAGGGTCTCTTCCGCCATGTCGCCGCCTTGGTTCGTCTCAATAACGATCGCGTCGGCCTGGTGCTGCTCGTATGCAGCCATAGCCTTTTTCGCCCAACCGGCTGGTGAGTATTTCCCACTGTAATCGCCATCGACCGAGAACTGGCGGGAGTCACCAGCACCGTAGGAACTCGCGGCCACGATCCCAGTTTCGTCGCTCTCGTCGCTGTTGGTGGCCTGAGGATCGATGGCCACCACGCACCGCTTGCGGTCGGCCCTGATCTGCAATTGATGCGCCGCATTGATCAGTTGCTCGGTCCACAACGCCCCCTCGGCGTTGAACCGCCGAGGTTTCTGCATGTACTGGGCTTCTGCGGTGCGTCGATGCGAGAAAAGCGCTGTGCGGTGGCTCTCGTTGTGCTTGAAGGGCCATAGCCAGCCATCCGGAAGACCATGCTCGACCGGGATTCCGTGAGTGTTTTCCGCTGGGTACGGCTCGCTGTTGTCGATGATCACTGGCAGGTTGAGGTGATGCCACATCTCCCCTGACCCGCCTCGCAGAAGGTAGCCGCTCAGGTCGTGGTAATGGATCCTCTGCATGATGACGATCATCGGCGTCGTTTCCAGCGCCAGGCGGGACTTGATCGTCTCGTTGAATCGGCTATTCACGCCGTCACGAACAGTCTCGCTGTATGCATCGTCCGGTTTTACCGGATCGTCGATGATCAGCGCGCCCTGCCATCCAGGCTCCATGTGGCCGGCGCGAAACCCTGTCACCTGGCCGGCGGCGGACGATGCATAAACCCCGCCGCCATGCTCAGTCCACCACATGGCCTTGCTGTCGGCGTCATCTCGCAGCGACATAGGCCACATGGCCTGATACGCCGAGGACTTCACCATACCGCGCGCCGTACTGGAGTTCAGTAGGGCCAGATTGTGCGAGTAGGACAGGTGCATGAACCTGGCGCGGTTGTTCAGCGCCAATCCCCGGCCGATCATGTTGATCGTCGCCAGCTCGGTCTTTGTGTATCCAGGAGGCACGTTGATGATCAGGCGCTGGATCTCACCATCCACCACCCTATCCAAAGTCTCCTGGATCACCCGGTGATGCGGCGCGACGATCATCTTCGAACCCATGCGCTGCTTGAAGAAGTAGCGCGCGAAGTAAAGGCCGTCCGCCTCGCACTCTACCTTTCGAGCAAGGGTAATGGGGTCAGCAATCATCTTCCGCGAGCATCTCTCGGCGAGCCTGCTTGTAGTCCTCCCTGGTCAAGGCGGCGACTGCCACCGGCGCGCCATTCGGACCAGAGACTTCGTGCTGGTGCTTGTTCGTATAGACGCCACCAGACTCCTTGGCGGCCTGCTCGTAAAGCTGGGCAGCCAGGGCCATGTTTCGCATGCCCTCGGCGCGCTCAGCCATCCGACCCAATGCCCTCAGTCGGTAGGCGCGGTTGGCGATCGGGATGTCGGCGATCTCCTCGCGGAAGCGCTTGCGGGTGTCCTCGAAGAGGATCCGCCACTTCGCGGCAAGGCCCTTGCTGCACACCTTGTTCGGGTCGTGCGACTCGATCTGCTGCCGACTGACCTCGATGCCGAATTCCTTCTTGACCGATTCCGCAACCTGGGATGGCGTATCGAAACAGGCCAGCGCCTGAACGATGAACGCCTTCACGTCGCTGTTCAGGGTTGCCATCGTTTTTCTTCCTGTCATGGGCCTGTCGTGGCTATGCCGACTTCAGCAGGCACGTACCGCAGGCTCTCGAAATGTTAATTTTGGCCACCTCTGGAGGCCTGCTAGCAGCGTCGATGAGATACTGCACGTCCTTGCTTGGGCCGTACCGCCTCACCACGCCGACGAACTCCTCGACGTCATGCCCGCGGAGCTTCAGCTTTGGAAAGCCCTCCTCGGTGAACTTGGGCTCGCCATATTGGTTGTGCTCTTGGCAGATGTGGTAGAGCTCATGCTCGACCAAAGCACAGAACTCCAGGTCGGAGCACTGGGAGCAGTAGTCGGCAGCCAGGGTGATGACGAAGCCCGGTACTTCGCCGAACCAATCGATCATCTGTTGCTCTTGCCGGGCCTTCTGCCAACCACCTGCGCGGAATATCACCGCCTCGGCCTGGCCTACCACGGTTCTACCTTGCTTCTCGAAGCATGCGGACGCCCACAGGAAACGTAGCGGTGCGTCGATCAGATGAGCATGGTCAGGGTTGTGCAGCTCGCCACCCTCGCCGAGGATCGCAGCCTGCACCCATTCGCCCACCTCGGGCGCTGGCTGAAGCCTGGTACCGAGCATCGATAGCTCGGTCAGCTCAAGCAATGCGGGTGGCGGCATCGGCCTCTCCATGCTGGTCAATCCTCATATCCCTCTGATCGATCAATACACCCTCAGAATGTGGGCCAGGTTCCCCCGTGCACGACACACAAGGCCGAGCAGGATCGCCAGCACCAGGGTCAGCCAGGGGGAGACAGGATTCAGTCTGTAGCCGTGGAGTGCATCGAGCATCACGCTCAGGGCGAAACACCCACTACCAACACACAGCAGGTATGCGAGCCAGGACACTCCCCGGCGATACCTCGCGCCCTGTCGGCGGTATGTCGCCAGACGCATGCAGATAGCGCCGCAAATCATCGCGGCCACCAGAGTCCAAGGGTCAACCATTACGACCTCCAAAGCGGTCCGCTATGAAGCGGAGCCAACCAGGCGTCTTCCCCCCCTGCACCCACTCCAGCAAGCTGGTGCCCACTGCGACGCAGAACAATGCCCCGCCACAGGCGATAAGGCCTGATGTTCTGGCCCACTCCCGCCCGATGACCTCGCCGGCGACGTAGTAGCCAACGATCCAGGACGCAGCGAAGTAGCCAAGGCGAGCCCAGGCCGAGATGTCCTTGGCATACACCACGAAGAAGATAGCCCCAGCAAAAGCCCCGATCACTGCATTGGCATCAATGCCAGGGATCAACGCAGACGCACCAATACCGACCAGGCCGGCGACTGCTACCGCACCACTCGGCTCGGCCATTTCACGTACTCCAGATGCAGAAAGCCCAGGTCGTTGCCTGGGCCTTGTAGTGTGGTGCCGGCAGCAGGAGTCGAACCCGCAACCCTCTGATTACAAATCAGCAGCGCTCCCTGTTGCGCCATACCGGCGTACTTCAATGCCGAGCACCTTTACTGGCGCGAACCGGCAGATCTTTCTTGCAGATTGGATATCGTCGGGGTGGATGAGAATTGCGTGGATCGGCTTGCCACGTCGCCCAGCCTGAAGGAGCCAGCGTCTTATGCGATGCTCGAGATTCATCCATACCCCGGAAACGAAAAAGCCCCGGCATTTGCCAGGGCTTCAGAGTTACCGATCCTCACAACGCGCAAGATCGGCAGGATGGTGATATAATCGGCCACGCGGCCATCGATGTCAAGCCGCCATTCGCTCGAACATCCCCTGTTCCTCAAGCAGAGCTATAGAGGACGCGATAGCGTCGCTGAGGATTCCATCCAGAGCCTCATGGATGCCAGCCCTCCACCGACGCCGAGTACGTTCAGGAGTGCCATGGTTGTCGTCCCACCTGTTCATGTCGTAGAAGTCGGGCTTTAGGACGCCGGTGGATCTCTTCCCTGCTCCTACTTTCTGGCGCTCCGCCCAGGTCAACACGGCATAGAACTTGAAATGCTGGTGGGCGTGTGTGGCGACCACTCGACCCAGCCCTCGGATCGCCTTGCCGCGGTCGTTGATGTCCAAGGTGTAGCGCGCGATGAGCGCATCCCAGAACCTTGGCGTGAGATTCTGGCGGAGGTGCCGACGATACTCGCAGTCCAGCTTGAATCGCTCGTCCTTCGACATCACCCCATAACCGCCGCATCCCATGTCGGCATCGACCCACGCAGAGGATGCAGTATTCCCCTCGCTGCCCGCGAGCAGGATTCTGACCAGTACTGATGTCTTGTTCATTCCCCATCCCCTTGAGCGCTGAGCACGGCGTTTAAAACGTAAGATTGGTCTGTCTGTTCGCTGGTTGTTTTGCTCCGGGAGTTGACCTGCGAGCGAGCATCACATCCGGCACAGCACATGCCGAAACAGCCTCTCGGAGGCTCCAGATAATCGGGGTATTCATTGGCGCGCTCACCATCCTCAGCACCTGGCGTGCTGACCATGTTCGACAGCAGCAGCGGGTGATAACCGTCGGCGAACCAGTTTCCCAGCCAGGCGGCAGCAATACCGATCGCATAACCGATGAGACCGCTCCCTATGCTGAAGAGAACGATGGTCAGAGTTTCTTTGGTCATGCCGTTGCCCTCTTCAGTTCGCGCACCCAGGCCCTGAACTTGGCCTTAAGCGCTTTGATTTCGTCGATGGTCAGCTTCAGGGGATCATGAGGGCCTTCCAGCCACTCGACCTTCTCGGCGCCGATCTTGCGCACCAAGTTGATTCGGTAATTCACTATGTCGCCGGACTTGTGGTTGTTGCATGGGGCACATTGTTTGTGGACGTTCAGCGGCTCGAAACGCAGCTCGGGGCTGGCGGCAACCGTGCGGTAGTGCCCAGCGTGATACTGCCCATCGTGGTGGCGGCCACAACTGATGCACGGCTGATCCGCGTCGCGTAGACGGATGAACTCGTTGAAGACCTGCTGAGCCTCGCGCAGGTGATCCGACCGACTCTTCAACTTCTCCTTCCGAACCCTGACCTCCCTCCGCTTGCGGTCGTCGATGGCTTTCCGCGCCGGCTTGGCGTGCTTGTCCTTGATGGCCAGGGCGCAGGCCGGCGAGCAGACCTTTTGCGTGCTGCTGAAGCGAGGGGTGAACTCCTGGCCGCATGCAGGGTTCTGGCATTTCTTCGGTTTGGGCTGGCTGGCGGATAGGCTCATTGAGGCTCCCCCGAAACCAAGGCTTTCCAGCAGTCGGTGAAAGCTTTGCTGAAGTCGCCGTAGAGCCTGGACGATTCCTGCCGGCAGGCCCGAACCCCTTCGCCGACTGCCTCGCATACAGCCACCACAAGCGGCACCCAGCCGAAGGCGATCATGATCACTAGGACAATGAGCGCTCTTGGCCGAACAGGAACTCTCCGCATGGCGCGGAAGAACAAGCTGCGGCTCATAGCTCTTCTCCCGCGAAGTAGCCAAGCCATAGAGTGGCGGTCCCCATGAGCGAAACGATCCATCCGTTCACCGGAATGGAGGTTTGCGTGTAGGCAATCAATGCAGCGACCAGCAAGCTTCCGATGGCCAGTCGAGCAACTTTCGATCCGCTCATGCCTCTACCTCTTCGCGCAGTGCGTCAATGGCGTACTGCGGAACGCGATAGCCAAGCCCTTTCAGATACTCAAGCCGGTCTGCGCAGGCCTCTTGATCGGCATCATCGAAGCTGTCGCCGTCATGCGGGAGACCAATCTGCACACGGTCAGCCGCACCAACCATCGCCATCACCTTATGGTGACGCTCCAGGTATTCCTTCACGTATTCAGGCTCGAAAGGGACCGGGGCAGGAAGGTTCTCCTTGAAAACCACCCTATTGGCAGCCACTTGAGTCACAAAGCCACCGGCTACGCTTTCGTAGACGTAAACATCGCACTGGAAATCGTCGGAACTCCAACGGCAATAGCTCATGCGTCAACCTCCTTCGTCTCCCTATCCCAGTAAGAGGGAAGCCCGCGAGCAAGAACCTCGTCGGTAAGGATCCGATCATGGGCAATCAGAGCCACGGCCTTCGCAGCCATCTTCTTACGCATGATGAAGGCGGACCGATTCAACCTTCTCCAGTTCCACTCATGGCCATCCAAGACCCACAGAGCAACGCCGATACGAGGGTTCATGCGATCTCCTCCTTCGCCTTCTGCTGCTCGGGCTGGAAGTCGCCGCGGAGGGGCATGAGATACCGTTCAGGGATGTAGAGCCGATCACCTTCATGGAGCACCCACCAGGCTGCCCGATTCACCAGAAAGGTCTGGCCGTCTTCGACAAATAGATCACCCGGGGAAAGTCGAGATATCAACTCGACTACCACTCCAGCGCTGATGCAGTTTGGGATTTCTTGCAGATTTAGAGCGAGGTCGCCCGCCTTGAACTTGCTCATGCGAAAGTCCCCATCTGATCAGCCGCCGCCATGGCGTCAGCCTCGGTTTCGAAGTGAGAGGAAAGGACCAGCCGCCAGCAGGCCGCGAACACATCCCGGTAGAGGGGCTCAAAAGCCGAGTCGTCCATGCTGGCCCAACTGATCGATTTGGCTTCCTTACGAACCCCATCCGGGGTATGGATCAGGTGGAAGTGACCGGCCTCGATGGTTATCCACTCCCGGAAAGCCTCGCGGCTCTTCTCGACTGCGGGGAAGCGGTCGGCGCGATCAGCCTCAAGCTTGGCGATATACGCAGCGACGGCGTTCTGCAACTGGCCAGGGCGGCCATTCAGATCCTCGAAGTACTTGGCAAGCCCGCGGATACCACGCATCTCCTGGCGGGGCACCAGCCCGCCCTTCGGCTCCCAGTACTCCCACGCCAAATCCAGCATCGCAAAGAACTTCCCGTGGAATTTGGCGTTGCGCATCCGAGTGAATTTTCCATGGACGACCTGACCGGCCTTCCACTTCTGGACAGTTTCACGGTCAGCCTCCGTGGCCGGAACCAATCCCTGGGCGGTACGGATAAGGGCGAGTTCAGCCACGGCCTACCCTCCCCTGGAACCAAACTTTATTGGGTGTGATGCCAGGGATCATCTCTGCGCGACGGCGAAGAACTTCTGCCCGCTCATGAGGGATTCCAGTCCGATCAGAAACCCCGTTGCGATAGCCATGCATGTAGGCAGCCGTCGAGCGCTGGGCGCGCAGGCCGTCCTTGCCGGCCATGTAGCCCTGAACCATCTCCCAATCGGCACCAGAGTACATGTCTGGCTTGCGATAGTTCGGCATCACACAGCCCTCCGCTCAGCCAGTTCAGCGCAGTCCCGGCATTTACGAACACCGGGGACGATCGAGCGCCGCGCTACCGGGATTTCCTCGCCGCAGTCTTCACATTCGTACAGGCTCTCGCCGACGTACTTGACTCGGGAGTACAGGCGTTCAGCGAGTTCACGCTCGGCGTAGTCGTTGGCGATGTCTACGATATCCACGTCACTCGCCCTCCCCTTGCAGGCTCTTCAGTAGTGCCTTGAGCTGGCGATAGCTTTCCATCGACTTAGCGTTCGATTCGCGTTCCTGCTCGACTGCCAGAGCGACGTCCTCGATGCGATCAGACAGGCGCTTCATGTGCTCGGCCATGCCGGCGAGCTCATTTGCCAGTTCGCCCAGCATCTCCAGCGGGGAGGCAAAGCGCTTCTGCTCGGACTGGGTTTCGATCTTCTTCGCGGGCTCGCCCATCTTCGGCTCCTGAGGCTTGGTCTTTTTCTCGACTTGGATTCGTTGGTAGTGGTCAGTACCAGTGCGGCGGATCAGTCCGGAATCGACCAGATCGCGCAGACAGCCCTGGACAATCCGAACGTCCGGCGTGCTTCCGGTCATGTTGCGGAGCGCGGTGAGCACCTGGAACGAACGCCAGGGCTCAGAGATCGGTACGCACTCATAGACCTTCTTCGCGATGCCGGTCTGTCCCTGCATGAGGGACTCCTGTTTTGCGGGCGTCACTGCTCGATCCTCCCTTCAGGCCAAATGCTCTTCACGACAGCGAGCGGGTCGCAGTCCTCCATCAGAATCATCGTGAACGCCGGGCGGCCCGGCAGAACTACCTTCCAGCAGCGCTTCATGCGGCCTCCTGATCGGCTTGTTGTTGTGGGATTCCGGAGTACTCAATCCACTGGCGCGGCTTGTGGCCTTCGCGCTCCATGTACTGAGCGGACGCGGGGTCAAACCAGAGCGGGATGGTTTCCTCGACGCCCGTCAGGCGCTGCTTGGTGATGACCATCTTCACGTCGGAATGGGATGCGTAGTACGCGCGGTCCTCTTCGCTACCGTCTTTCATGGCGACTTCTTTCTTCTTGTTGCGCCAAACGGTGATCACGTTGTCGGCCAGGTCGGTAAGGATTGCGCCACCACGAACGTCAAGCTTCCCTGGAAGCTTTGTTTCGTCGTCAGCCTTTCGCGGGTGGGCGACCAAATGGACGTGGACGCCCATTTCGTGGGCAAAGCCAACGATGGCTTCCATGGCCTGTTTCTGGCCGTTGTAGTCATCCTCAGCCATGCCAAGCTTCGCCAAGCTGTCGACGACGAACTGTTTCACCCCGTACCGCCGTGCGGCATAGCGGAAGGTGTCGATCATCTCGGCGGTATTGGCAGAACCCATCTGGTTGTAGATCCACAGCCGACCTCCTAGAAACTCCAGGATCGCGTGGATGTATCCGCGAGACGGAAGGTTCAGTCCCGCCGCCTGGCGAACCATGCGTTGCAGGGTGCGCTTGGCCGGCATCTCCATTGAGGCGATACAGAACTTTTCGCCCTGGCGCATGCCGTGGAAGGCGAGGTAGTTCAGGAGCTGGGATTTCCCGTGACCACTCCAGCCGGTCCAGATAGTGACCTCGCTGTCGCGGAACCGAATGGTGTCGTGAGACTTCTCCCACGGGGTCGCCATCCCCATTACCACCGGGTTGCGCTCAAAGAACTCAGCACAAACGTCATCGGCGAAGGTTTCGGCTCCTACCAGCTTCTCCGGATCAAGGGTCTTGGCCTTGGCGTAGCAGTCGTCAATGTCGTCTCGTGTGTAGAACAGGGCGTCCAGGGCTTCGTTGAAGTCCTTGCAGCCCAGGTCCAGGATGCGACAGCGCTCACGCCCCAGACGCTTGATCAGTTCCTCGGTCGCCTGCTTCCCAGCCTCGTCGTTGTCCATGGCGAGGTAGATCACGTCGAACCGGGAGAGCCGCGAGTATTCGTGCTCGATCCACGCCTGCTTCTCGCCCTTGCCGCCCCCAAATGGCACCGACAACGCCGGACGACCGTACTGCCAGGCGGTCATGGCATCGATCTCGCCTTCGGTGATGGTCACCTCTCGGGCGCCTTCCGGAATCGCCTGCCAGCCGAAGAGGCACGGCTCCGAATCCTTCGAGGCAAAGATTTTCTTCTTGCCGTTCTCGCGGTCGATGCACAGCGTTTTCCAGTGGATCAGGGTGCCGTCGCGCAGAAACGGAAACACGATGTCGCGGCCCTTCTCGCCGATCTTGAACGCCGCGATAGTTTCCGGCTTGAGCCCACGGCCAGCGAGGTAAGCCATGACCGGAGACTCATCGCCAGGCGCCTTGCACTTCGGGCGATCAGGGCGGACGTAGGCCTTCCTCGACGGCGCTTCGAGCTTGGGCTCGGTGATCCCCAGGTAGGATTTCGCCTCGGTGAGTGCAGTGCCCATGTCACAACTGCGAACTGCACGCCACAGGTCCAGCAAGTCGCCGGTTTCACCGGTCGAGAAATCGCACCAGACACCAGCCTTATCGCCCTTGAGGTGAACCCCTAGGCTCTGGCCCTTCTCGCCGTTCACGCTGCCTACGCGCCACTCCGAGCCCTCACGCTTGCCACCGGGCAGCAGGTGGTGAGCAACGTCAATCACGCGATCTGCGAGGCGCTGGGCGATCTGCGAGGGAGTCATGCCAGCCCCCTGGAGCGCAGGTAGTCCCAGCGATACCCGGAGGCGCGGTCGTGGGTTTCATCGCTCAGGATGCGGCGCTTCTCAACCGGAAGGTCGATATCGGCGTCGTGCCAGAAGTAACCCGGCAGCAACTTGCCGTCCGGGCCGAGCCCTTTGCGGATCGGATGGACGTTCGCCGGCTGCATGGCTTCCTGCCAGTGCTCGTTCGGGCCGAAGAACGTCGCGGCCTGCTTGACGTACTCGGTGCCGATCTTGCCCTTGGCGATCATCTCGGCGGCATAGGCCTGCACGGCGGTATCCTGCGGATTCCACACCATCCGGCCACCCAGTCCACGCTCATCTGGCCAGGCATTCCACGGCCATCTGGCCACCTGTTCCACGGCCATCCGGCCGGGCAGTCGGAGCGCAGCGACGCAGGGGTGGCATTGTTAGTCTGAGGTGCCCGGCGTCGTCAATTTCTGCGTCCGTTTGCGCATTGATTCACCCTTCAGATTGATCCGATAAGCGTTGTGCACCAGGCGGTCGAGGATGGCGTCGGCCAGGGTCGGGTCGCCGATCAGCTCGTGCCAGTTGTCCACCGGCATCTGGCTGGTGACGATGGTCGAGCGCTGGCCGTAGCGGTCGTCCAGTAGCTCCAGCATGTCGCGCCGCTGTTCGGCGGTGAACGGGGCCAGGCCCCAGTCGTCGAGGATCAGCAGGTCGGTCTTGGCGTAGCTGCTCATCAGCTTGGCGAAGCGGCCGTCGCCATGGGCCAGACCCAGTTCTTCCAGCAAACGTGGCAGGCGCAGGTAGCGCACGCTGTAGCCCTCCCGGCAGGCCTGGTGGGCCAGGGCACAGGCCAGCCAGGTTTTACCGACACCGGTGGGGCCGCCGATGATCAGGTTGAGGCCGTCGCGCAGCCACTGGCCACTGCTCAGTTGCAGGATCAGCGCCTTATCCAGTCCGCGCGGGCTGCGGTAGTCGATGTCTTCGAGGCAGGCGTTGTGCTTGAGCCGGGCCTGGCGCAGGCGGCTGCTCAGGCGCTTGTCATCGCGTTCGGTCAGCTCGCGGTCGACCAGCAGGCCGAGGCGTTCTTCGAAGCTCAGGCTGTCGATGTCCGGGGTTTTCAGTTGTTCATTCAGCGCCTTGAGCATGCCGTGCAGGCGCAGGGTTTGCAGCTTGTCCAGGGTCGGATGGGGCAGCATGGTGGGATTCCTTGGGGTCAGTGGTAGTAGGCGGATCCGCGCAGGTTGGCGTGGTCGTCCGGCAGCAGCGGCAGGTTGGTTTGAGCTAGCGGCAGGTTTTCCAGCCCCTGGCGCAGGATCGATTCGAGGCTCTTGTAGCTGCACGTGCCGAGGCTGATGGCGCGACGGCAGGCCAACTCCAGACGCGCCTCACCGTGGGTTTTACCCAGGCGCAGGATGCCCAGGCAGGCCCGGTAGCCCTGCTGCGGATGGATGCGCCGTTCGAGGATGTGCCGGATCACGCCGGCGGTGTTCGGCCCGGTCTGCTCGGCCCAGCGGATCAGCCGTTGCGGCGTCCACTCGGCATGCTCGCGATGGCTCTTGGGCATGTGCTCGGCCTGCGTGCTGTGCCTGCCCTTGTGCATTGAGCGCAGGTGGCTGGCCACTCGCTGGTTGGCGTGGAAAAACTCGACGGTGCGCGCCGTCAGGCGCACCTCCAGCTGCTTCTTCACCAGTTGATACGGCACCGAGTAGTAATGCCCATCGACCTCGACGTGGTAGTCGATGTGCACCCGCGCCTTCTTCCACTCGGCGTAGACGTAGGGTTGCTCCGGCAGGGGGCGCAGCGCCGGACGATCCAGGCTGTCGAAGGCCGACTGCCGGGAGCCCGGCAGCTTCTTGAACGGGCGTTGGTTGAGCCGCTCCAGCAGCCCGGCGATGGCCGTGTTGAGTTCATCCAGGGAGAAGAACTGCCGATTCCTCAGTGCGGCGAGGATCCAACGCTCGACCACCTGCACGCCGACTTCGGCCTTGGCCTTGTCGCGCGGTTTGCGTGCCCGCGCCGGCACCACCGCCACGCCATAGTGCTCGGCCAGATCGCGGTAGCTGGGGTTGATGTCCGGCTCGTAGCGGTGACTCTTGCTCACCGCGCTGCGCAGGTTGTCCGGCACCACGATCTCCGGCACGCCGCCGAGGAAGGCGAAGCAGCGGGCATGGGAGCCTAGCCAGTCCGGCAGCTGCTGCGACCAGGTGGCTTCGGCGAAGGTGTAGCTGGACGCGCCGAGCACCGCGACGAACACCTGCGCCTGGCGGATCTCGCCGCTGTGGCGATCGATAACCGGCACCGTCTGGCCGGCATAGTCGACGAACAGCTTCTCGCCGACGCGGTGCTCCTGACGCATCACCACGTCCAACTTGCCCTGCCAGGCTCGGTAGTGCTCACAGAACCAGCTGTACTGAAAGCCCTGAGGCTGGCTCAGGCGGTACTCCTGCCAGAGCAGCGCCAGGGTCACCCCGGGGCGGCGCAGTTCGGCATGCACCCATGCCCAATCGGGTAAAGGCCGCTTCTCACTGGCAACCGCCGGGGCCGGCGGGAACAGTTGCTGCTCCAACTCGGCATCGGACAACGAACAGGGCCAACTGAGACCGCTGGCGGCAAAACGATTGAGGTAGTCGCCGACGGTGACACGACCGACCTGCACGCTGACCGCAATCTGGCGAGCCGATAGTCCGACCTCGAACTTGAGACGTAGTACTTCGCGAATCTTACGCATGGATAAACGCTCCACGACGACCTCTCTGCTTCGAAAAAGAGGTCGATGGTAGTGAAGAAATCCTGCGTTACTGCCTGCCCGGTTGAGTGGCCGGATGGCCGTGGAATCAGTGGCCGGATGCGCGTGGAATGGGTGGCCGGATCACCGTGGAATCGGTGGTCAGATGCTCATGGAATGGGTGGCCAGATGACCGTGGAATCCGCA
>NZ_JBQENS010000021.1:0-129569 GCF_052044465.1 Pseudomonas sp. 22490
TGCGGATTCCACGGTCATCTGGCCACCCATTCCATGAGCATCTGACCACCGATTCCACGGTGATCCGGCCACCCATTCCACGCGCATCCGGCCACTGATTCCACGGCCATCCGGCCACTCAACCGGGCAGGCAGTAACGCAGGATTTCTTCACTACCATCGACCTCTTTTTCGAAGCAGAGAGGTCGTCGTGGAGCGTTTATCCATGCGTAAGATTCGCGAAGTACTACGTCTCAAGTTCGAGGTCGGACTATCGGCTCGCCAGATTGCGGTCAGCGTGCAGGTCGGTCGTGTCACCGTCGGCGACTACCTCAATCGTTTTGCCGCCAGCGGTCTCAGTTGGCCCTGTTCGTTGTCCGATGCCGAGTTGGAGCAGCAACTGTTCCCGCCGGCCCCGGCGGTTGCCAGTGAGAAGCGGCCTTTACCCGATTGGGCATGGGTGCATGCCGAACTGCGCCGCCCCGGGGTGACCCTGGCGCTGCTCTGGCAGGAGTACCGCCTGAGCCAGCCTCAGGGCTTTCAGTACAGCTGGTTCTGTGAGCACTACCGAGCCTGGCAGGGCAAGTTGGACGTGGTGATGCGTCAGGAGCACCGCGTCGGCGAGAAGCTGTTCGTCGACTATGCCGGCCAGACGGTGCCGGTTATCGATCGCCACAGCGGCGAGATCCGCCAGGCGCAGGTGTTCGTCGCGGTGCTCGGCGCGTCCAGCTACACCTTCGCCGAAGCCACCTGGTCGCAGCAGCTGCCGGACTGGCTAGGCTCCCATGCCCGCTGCTTCGCCTTCCTCGGCGGCGTGCCGGAGATCGTGGTGCCGGACAACCTGCGCAGCGCGGTGAGCAAGAGTCACCGCTACGAGCCGGACATCAACCCCAGCTACCGCGATCTGGCCGAGCACTATGGCGTGGCGGTGGTGCCGGCGCGGGCACGCAAACCGCGCGACAAGGCCAAGGCCGAAGTCGGCGTGCAGGTGGTCGAGCGTTGGATCCTCGCCGCACTGAGGAATCGGCAGTTCTTCTCCCTGGATGAACTCAACACGGCCATCGCCGGGCTGCTGGAGCGGCTCAACCAACGCCCGTTCAAGAAGCTGCCGGGCTCCCGGCAGTCGGCCTTCGACAGCCTGGATCGTCCGGCGCTGCGCCCCCTGCCGGAGCAACCCTACGTCTACGCCGAGTGGAAGAAGGCGCGGGTGCACATCGACTACCACGTCGAGGTCGATGGGCATTACTACTCGGTGCCGTATCAACTGGTGAAGAAGCAGCTGGAGGTGCGCCTGACGGCGCGCACCGTCGAGTTTTTCCACGCCAACCAGCGAGTGGCCAGCCACCTGCGCTCAATGCACAAGGGCAGGCACAGCACGCAGGCCGAGCACATGCCCAAGAGCCATCGCGAGCATGCCGAGTGGACGCCGCAACGGCTGATCCGCTGGGCCGAGCAGACCGGGCCGAACACCGCCGGCGTGATCCGGCACATCCTCGAACGGCGCATCCATCCGCAGCAGGGCTACCGGGCCTGCCTGGGCATCCTGCGCCTGGGTAAAACCCACGGTGAGGCGCGTCTGGAGTTGGCCTGCCGTCGCGCCATCAGCCTCGGCACGTGCAGCTACAAGAGCCTCGAATCGATCCTGCGCCAGGGGCTGGAAAACCTGCCGCTAGCTCAAACCAACCTGCCGCTGCTGCCGGACGACCACGCCAACCTGCGCGGATCCGCCTACTACCACTGACCCCAAGGAATCCCACCATGCTGCCCCATCCGACCCTGGACAAGCTGCAAACCCTGCGCCTGCACGGCATGCTCAAGGCGCTGAATGAACAACTGAAAACCCCGGACATCGACAGCCTGAGCTTCGAAGAACGCCTCGGCCTGCTGGTCGACCGCGAGCTGACCGAACGCGATGACAAGCGCCTGAGCAGCCGCCTGCGCCAGGCCCGGCTCAAGCACAACGCCTGCCTCGAAGACATCGACTACCGCAGCCCGCGCGGACTGGATAAGGCGCTGATCCTGCAACTGAGCAGTGGCCAGTGGCTGCGCGACGGCCTCAACCTGATCATCGGCGGCCCCACCGGTGTCGGTAAAACCTGGCTGGCCTGTGCCCTGGCCCACCAGGCCTGCCGGGAGGGCTACAGCGTGCGCTACCTGCGCCTGCCACGTTTGCTGGAAGAACTGGGTCTGGCCCATGGCGACGGCCGCTTCGCCAAGCTGATGAGCAGCTACGCCAAGACCGACCTGCTGATCCTCGACGACTGGGGCCTGGCCCCGTTCACCGCCGAACAGCGGCGCGACATGCTGGAGCTACTGGACGACCGCTACGGCCAGCGCTCGACCATCGTCACCAGCCAGATGCCGGTGGACAACTGGCACGAGCTGATCGGCGACCCGACCCTGGCCGACGCCATCCTCGACCGCCTGGTGCACAACGCTTATCGGATCAATCTGAAGGGTGAATCAATGCGCAAACGGACGCAGAAATTGACGACGCCGGGCACCTCAGACTAACAATGCCACCCCTGCGTCGCTGCGCTCCGACTGCCCGGCCGGATGGCCGTGGAACAGGTGGCCAGATGGCCGTGGAATGCCTGGCCAGATGAGCGTGGACTGGGTGGCCGGATGGTGTGGAATCCGCAGCCCTTCGATGGCTTTCTGGCACAGCGTCAGCAGGTAGAACGCGTCGAGCAACCAAGTGTAGGTTTCGTCATCGCTCTTGAGCAGATCCTGCAAGATCGGAAGGTAGTCCTGCGCCTTGCGAGGATTGTCCGCCAGCGTTGCGATTTCACCCGGCACCTGCGGGCATCCGGCTTTGTGCGCCAGCAGCTCGAGAAACTCTCGGCCCTGCCTGCTCAATGCCCCTGAGTTCTCGATGCACAGGGCGAACAGCAACAGATAATTGTGTCGAGCTTCGCGGTCATCCGTGGTGTCGAAGAAGGAGTGAGCATTGATGTCCGGCAGCGACGACACCAGCGCCACCGTTTCGGCGTGGGCGTCTTCTATGGCCTCGCCGGGCAGCGCGTTCAGGCCGTGCTGATCCTTGTATATTTCCAGAGTCAGCAGGCTGCCGCCGATGATCTCCTCAATCAGGTCGCGCATCCTGTACTGGGTGTAAAGACCGGAAAACGCCTTGCCAAAGAATCTGGAAATAATTCGTTCGCGTTTTTCGTCACTATCACAGACTTCACCGTCCGAGATCATGTCGATGATGCGGTCATACTCGTCGGAGAGGTAATACAGCGAGTTGAATGCCAAGCCTGAGATGTTTTTCTGGATGAAGTAGGAGTCGGCGACATGCTCCTCGAACGACAGCTCGATGACGGCGCGATAGCGTTCGATGCTGGTGGCTTCGATTTGGTCGATCAAGTCAATGATGAAGCTCAGCAGCTCGACTTCTTCGTCGCAGTCCACGTCCAGCTTTTCCAGCGTGACGATGAGGTGGTTGATGTCTTGCGCAGTCAGCGCGACACCGGGATGGCTGCGCATGAAGTCATACGCGAGGTTGAGCACCAGTAGCGCCTTGGGCATCGACTTGAAGCGGCGCTTGTTCGCTTCGATATTCAACGACCATTGGTGAAAACTGGTGTTGTTCTCGACCCGGATCAGACGACGGTTGATCTTGTCGACCGCCTGGAAGAGGAATTCGCGGGTTTCGATGATGTATTCGTTCATCGTGCCCAGGTTGTTGCGGATCACCGCAATACTCTGGGCGTTGATCAGGTTCTGCTGTTGCAGTTGCTTGAGGTAGTGCCAGGCGAATTTCTGCATGTGCAGCGCGTCGACCTGGTTCTGCAACTGGTTCTGACGACTCTTGCCAGTGAACGCACTGGCAAACCGCTTGAAGAATCCGCTTTCGGCTTGTTGCTTCAGGCGCTCTTCGCTGCAGGTGATCAGCCGCGAGGCATCCACCGCCAGTTGCTGGGTCTGCGCGGCGTTGTTCCGGTGCTGGGCGACGAGGGCCTCAACCGCCTCCTGCTCCGAGGCATCCAGCGGCTGTTGGAAGATTTCCTGGGGTGCTGCTTCGACCGTTTCGCTCATTGAAAATACGCCTTAAAGATTATCGATCAGGTTCTTCAACTGTGTGCTTTGGGCTGCCATGGTCTTGACCTGGCCGGCGAAATGTCGCTCGGACAGATACAGCCCCTTGTGGAACTCGGCATAGAAAGACTGCGACATCTGCAGGTATTCCAGCGAGTCGTGCATGATCATGGCGTTACTCGCCACGTGTTCGGTGGCTTCCAGCGTCAGACGGAAGCTTTTCTCAATGTGATTGTCGATGGCGATGCTCATGGCCATCGTGGTGATTAGGCCGCCGATGATGCCGCCGACCAGCGCGCCGATGGGACCACCAAGAGCACCCACCGCGGCGCCCACTGAGCTGCCGACGACGGCGGCGCCGGATTGCAGCAGATTGTGACCGGCCCGGGTTTCTAGTTCTTCGCGGGTGATCTTGCCCGCCGCGAACAGCACCACGTTCTGGACCACATCCACCGCGCACACTGCCGCCGCCGCCACGCCGCTGTTGGCGAAGGTGCGCTTGAAGGCAGAGCCTGCGAACAGCGTCGGCAGGTTACGTGCCGTGATGCTGACCGTCGCCGTGGCGACACCCGCTTTCAGCGCACTGTCGCCGGCGGCGATGGCGGTGTTTTGCAAAATCAGCAAGGTTGCTTGTTCTGCCGTGATCTCGCCGTCCCGTACACGTTTGATCGACTGGAAAGTGTTGATGCTGCCCGCGATGACGGTGGTGATCACCGCCGCCGAGCCCGCCGCGCGCAGGCTCTGCTGGACAGTCGCCTTGTTCAGGTAACCGTTCTGCATGTTTTCATGCAGTTCCTTGCCGGTCTTGCTGCCACTGCCCAGGTGTTCGGCGTCCCGCTTGCTCAGCGGCGTCGACTGGGCGCCCTCGACGTCGAGATTAGCCGTAGTCTTCTCACGTACCTTTTCTGCGGCATTGGCCACCTCTGGACGGGTTTGCTGGTTGCGCAGCATGTCGCGTTTCGCGGCATCTTTGATCTGCTCGATCTGATCTGCGGGACCGATAAAGGCATCGCTGTCCCGGTACTGGTGAATGCCATCCTTAGTGGACCTGAAGGCCTTTTGGGTGGCATCGCCATTCTTGAAATATTTCAGTTGCGCGCCGAGCAACTGCTCATCGCCTTTCATCACGACGATGTCATGGGTTGTATGGTTCTTGGCGAGCGGGGTATTGGTAAAGTTATCGGTGAAGGCCCGGACGTCCTTGTCCTTGAGGATGGCGTCCAGGTTGAACGATTCGGCGTGCCAGGTCTCGGCCGCGAACCCGCCTTTGATCGCGCTGTTCTGTGCCGTTCCGGCAATCTTGTCGATGATGACGTTTGCGTGGCTGATCTCGGTCAGCATGTGGCCAATCTTTTCCGATGCCTGCGTAGGCCAGATCGGACAGAGGCTGACTGAGTTGTTCAGTGCCCTTTTACGTTCGTTGTCCATGGAGCTTCCTTCATCAACATATGGAGGTCCACCACCGCGTTATCACGCGTGAGGCGAGTAGTCAGGCCCTGAATAAAAGGTGCGCAAGTTGCCTAGCTTCTGTTGGATTTCATCGACCCAGACCTGCGGCGCGTGGACCCGGATGTTGTCGTTGAGCCCGAAGATCCACCATAGGGTGTCCCGGTCCAGCGCAACCTGGGCATGCAACCTCTTCCAGGCCTGATTGGGCAGATCGCTCAGACTCTGCACGGTGCTCAGTGGCGTCTCGCTGAGCAGGGCGGCAATCTGTGGATGTACGTCGGCGATCAGTTCGACCTGCGTTTCGGCCTGTCGATGGCTGAAAATCCCGGTGTCGATGTAGTCATCGACGTCGAATGTGGCGTGCGACTCTGCCGCTTCATCCAGCACTCGAACCTCGCGGATGCGATGCAGGGCAAACTGGCGCAGGTCGCTATATCCATCGACAGACGCCAGCAGATAGCTGACGGCGTGTCGTGACACGAGGCCTGCTGGATGTAGGCGCAGCCGCTTGAGCTCACCTTTGCTTCGGCTTTGGTATGCAACATCCAGCTGCTTGCGCTCCAGGAGGGCGGTGGAAACCTGATCCCATACCGTCGGAGCAATCACTGCGGGTAGCAGGGTTTTCCCGTAGGGAATTGCCCGAACACGCCTAGCCCAATCCGCCAGGCCATTATTGCCCAGGCTGCCAAGGAAGTTTCGGGCCCGCCGGAACTGCGGACTCAGTTGATCCAGCACCGTCTGGGGCAACAAGGTGTTCAGATGGCTTTCCGACAGGTACAAGGCAAGCGCGGTGGGAGCATCCATGTCTTCCAACTTCAGTGGTGCGTCTCGTGTGAAACTCCAGCGGAATGGGGTTTCGCTATCGTCACACTGTAAGGAGAAGGGAACAGACAGCCGGTTCAGGTCGCGCTGGATGGAGCGCAGAGTTACGGAAAAGCCTTTATCGCGGAGCTTTTCGAGAAGGGTTGGTGTTGCGATGCGCCGAGGCTCGGTGGGTATCAGTCGCAATAATGCGAATAACCTGAGCAGCGTATCTTTCGCTTGGGACATGAAGACTACCTTGTGCTGAAATGCGACTTATCGCCAACGTTCTGGCGTCAAGTCAGTGCCGATGCTAGCGGCTTGAGTGGCATTGTGCCAGCTCTTGCCTGTGAAATCAGACCGGGTCCCACTCAGCGGGGCGTTATAGCTTTATGCCGGCTGTGGGAGGACTGAAGATGCTCATTCACATGGAAGGAGACTGACGAGCCTCTTTCTCACGTTTCAGTTCGTTGTATTCGCAGTACAGCTCGTACCCTTTCTTCAGCACTACAATGAGGCCGATTGCGGCAAACAGATTTTTCATTGGAAGCTCCTTTGGTGGATCCTCGATAGATTTGCTTGAAGGGGCGACAAGTTGTGTCGCTTGCTCTTGGGCAGGATCACTGCTTATTGACACTGAGGAATTGCTCCAAGCGCGTCCTGAGAATTTCCTTATGATTAGCGCCGCGACGTTCAAGCGAAGGGCTATGGCAGTTGGGGCAGGTGATGAACCAATCGCGTTCCAGTACCAGCACATCGCTCTGGGGAAAAATGGTCTTTTTCCAAGAGCAGCACGCGCAGGTGAGGGTGAAGGGAGCGGGTGGGATTGGCATAGCAGTCATCCCGTGACTATTGGATGACGCCAGACTGCCAGCAGGTCGCGACAGATCATGTCGCCTCACTTGATCTGAGTCTTGGCTGAACACAAGGCGAAGGTTGTAGTGCTGGAGTGAGGGGCTGTACCCAGCGCTTCCATGCGACTTCCCAGTCAGTATCGTGGCTTGCTCCCGGTATATGGATGCATTCGATATGAGAGGGGGAGCCGAGAGCCCTCCGGTAAAGGTCTGGCAAGCGACTTGGAATAACAGTGTCTCGCTGTCCAACTAAATGCCGCTGAGGCAACGACACGAGTTGACTACGATAGTCGAGCGGATCTAGTGAGCCGTTGAGTGGCGAGAGCCCTTTCAGTTCTGCCCAAAGCCGCGGGCTGAGGTTGCCCGCCAGCGTCTGAACCTGAGCAACATCATCCCGCTGAGCTGCCAGCAGCAGTGCCAACGCCGCACCCCCGGAATACCCCACCAGCTCGTATTCTCGATTGCCGTAGCGTTGTTTCATCTGATCCAGCGCCTGGCTGAGGCTGGTGACAACCTCCTGCGAAAAGCGCCGATCAGTCCAGAGGGCAGGTTCGCAGGTCGGTGCCATGACGAACTGACAGGGCCGCGCCAGATAGGCATTCGGCGTCGGATCGTCCACTGCCAGACGTGCCACCAACAGGTTGTGCGGACTCGGATCCAGGCTGGGTTGCGTGGCGGTGGCCCAGGCATGGCCATCGCCTTCCAGATAGACGCGCAGACGAGTGGGGGCCGTGGTGCCCTTCGGTGCCAGCATGGCGAGTGGGAACGGCTGCCTCGGCAGTATCTCCAGTTGCCGCCCATGCGCATTCGCCAACTGCTGCAACGCCTCGCGAGGCGACTGGCACCCGGCGAGAAGGGTGCCAAGCAGTACCGTGAGGGCTCGAAGAAAACCGGCCCACCTGCGTGGGCCGGAAAGGTAGAGGTTCATCAGAAGTCGTAACGGACCTTGGCGGTGAAGGTGTCGGCATTGAAGTCGGTCTTGCCGGTGTAGTCGTAGCTGACACCAACCGTGACCGCACCCAGATGGTAGTCCGCACCGACACCCGCTTCGTAGCTGTTGCGCACCGCCTTGGCACCTTGGCTCACGAAGGGCGTGCCACCCAGCACAAAGGTCGAGGTGCTTTGGGCTTCGTCCGCGGCGAAGTCATGGTAGGCCATCAGTTTGGCTTGCGGCTGCAGGTTGCCGTTACCGACCTGGAAGTCTCCGGCTACCCGCACACCAGCACCGAGTTCCGCCACTTCGTAGCGTTGGCTATCCACCTTGAGCGCTGCCGACGAGCCTTTCTCGTGGTAGCCATCGATATCGACGCGGGCGTAGCGGGCGGCCAGGCGCGGCTCGACCAAAAACTGCTCGTTCAGGTGATAGGTGTAGCCACCGACGACGTTGGCTCCCAGGACCTGACTGTCGTAGTCGCCTTTGGCCGTGGTGCTGGCGATGCGTCGCTTGCTCTCGTTGTCGTTGAGCCCATAGCTCAGGTTGGCATCGACGAAATAGTTGCCCTGTTCGAAACCGCTGTACAGGGTGAGAGCATTGCCGTCGACATCGGTGGTGTTGCCGCTGTCGCTGTTCACGCTGGTGTGCAGGAAGCTGTAGGCCACGCCCAGGGTCAACTGGTCGGTGAGCTTGCCATCGGCGCCGATGGCGATGCCGCGGCTGTAGGCGTTGAAGCCGGCCACGCCGTCACGCAGATCCTGGTTGGCATCGCTGTACAACGCCTGGGCCCAGAGGCCAGTGTTCTGCAGCACATCGCCAGAGGACGCACCGCGCAGGCTGCTGGTGCGATTGCCGGTGACGTTGCTCACCAGCGTCTGCCCACTGGTGGCCGCCTGGGTCGCACCACCGTTCACCTCGGGGGCGAGCTGCTCCGTCAGCTTCTTCAGCGCTGCCGGATCCTGCGAGGCATTCACGTAAGCCTGGAACACCGGATCGTTGGGACTGCTCTGCGCCAGTCCAGTAATCACCTGGCTGAAGGCCGCGCCTGCACGTTGGGCGTTGGCTGAACCGCCAATCTGACCGATTACCTCATCGACTTCGTCCTGGCCCTTGGTGCTGACCTTGGCCAGGATCTGGTTGTCGCCACTGCTGACGGTGTCGACGTTCAGCAGGGCCGAACGGCTGGTCACGCTGACGCCGTCATCCTGCAGGGTGCCGGCTTGGACCAAGGTGTAGGTCGTGCCCAGGGCCTTGAAGTCGCTGCCCTGGGCCGCCAGCTGGATCTGCGAGCCCTTGGCGAACTCCGCGGTACCGGATACCGCGACCACGGCCTTGCTCGGATCCGTGGCCGTGCTCAGGTTGAGTCCCAGCGAGGAGTTGCCGGCCACATCCAGGTTGCCCTGAATGGTGGTGTGCGGCTGAGCGAATTCCAAGTGTGCCGGCGTGTTACCCGCATCGCTGCCGACATCCAGCCAACCGCCGTCCTTCAGGCGGATGTTCGCGCCATCGATGCTGGCGTCGGTGCCGCTAAAGGTCACGTCGCCGTTCACTTCGATATTGGACAGGTCGATCAGGTTGCCGGTGATGCTGCCGGCATTCCACACCAGGTGCACGCCGCCACTGGCCTGGGAGGCATCGATGGCTTCGTCCTGGGAAATCAGGGTGCCGCTGTTCTGGATGACCAGGGTATTGCTGGCATTCGCGCCGTCGATGTCGAAAGCGCCCACCTCGATGGCGGCATCGTCAGCCTGGATCGTGCCGGTGTTGAGAACCTGAACCGGCGCGCTGGCAAAACTCACACCGTCGAGACGCAACGCGGTTGCATCGTCGCCGCTGGCCACGATGCTGCCATGGTTCTCGATTCCGCCCAGGTCCACTCGATCCGGGCTACCCATGTCGTCGTCATAGGTGGCGAGAACGCCCGTCGATTCGGTACCGCCGACCTGGATCAGGCCGTTGTTGATCAGCTTGCCGTCGATGGTGCCGCCCTTGAGCTGGATTCCCGTGGCCTCGTCACCATCGGCGAGGATCTTGCCGCTGGCGGCGTTGATCAGGTCGCCCTGCAATACCGACTGCCCGGCTAACTTGAGGCCGCGGATGCCGTCGCCCTCGAGCACACCGCCGGCCACCTGCAGGGTGCCTTCATTGACCAGGTTGCCATGGATGATGGCCGGATCGATGAGCAGTCCGGTGACGCCAGCGCCATTCACCGTGATGCTGCCTTTGTTCTGCAGGTTGCCGAACACCTCAGTCGGCGCGTCGATGGACGAGGGATTGTCGTCGTCACCCGCGTAAGACAGGTCGACACCATTGAGGTCATCGCCCGTGGCCTGCACCTGGGCGTTGAGCACCAGGTCGTGGTTGAAGGTGTCGCTGTAGAAGCGAAGGGGCTGGTCGCTGCCCGTGAAGGCGCCGGTCACTTCGGTGCTGTCGGTGTAGGTGTTGCCTTCGCTGTCCAGGCCGCTGTTGGTCAGCGTCAAAGCGTGTGCGGCGAGGGGCAGGGCGCTGGCGGAAATCGCCAGAGCGAGCAGTGTCTTGCGATATTTTGGAGTCATGAGTGCTTTATCCCTAAACAGTATTTGGCGATTTGTTTTTTATTTTTTGTTTTGCGGAGACCTCTTTTCGAAAATAAAAAGTTGGGTGGTGACTGCGCAGCCAAACTTGGCTGCGCAGTTGGTGGAGTGATTGGTTCGGTTTGATGAGGATCTTTCTTATTGTTTAACTGCGACGCGACAACTTGCGTCGTTCTGCCTACCAAGCAGAGCGACAGAGGTTTTTCTTGCTAGTCAGGGGTTGGAGAACCTGGGGAAGGTTCTGAGTCGGGAGCGTCACCGTCTGGCCACCGGCGCTGAGCTGCAGGGTGCGGGCCTTGCGCAGCGCGGCCCAGAAGCCTGGGAAGCTGGAGCTGCAGGCTTCGCAGTCGGTGTAGAAGGGATTGCTGAAGGTGGTGCCGTCGACGATGACGTCGAAGCCATCCTTTTCGGAGGAGTAGCGCTTGCCGGCGAGGGTGGCGTAGGCGGAGACGGGGCTTTCGTCATCGTCCGGGCAGGCGATGCTCAACTGGTTGTCGTGGCCGTCGTCGACCAGGTGTTCTTCGACGCCCTGGGTGTAGCTGGAGGTCCATTCGGAGGTGCCGGCAAAAGCTGTGTTGGTGGCCAGCCAACTGAGGAGAGAAGCCAGAAGCAGTTGCTTGTGCATGGGGACGATCCCTGTATCGAGTGAAGAAAGATCACCAATAAAGTCGAAAATCAACCTTTTGAGGTGATTCTCGACTTGTGATGTTCTTCATGTCAATGAGGTGGTGCCCAACCATTCAAGTTGAATGGGAGAGGCATCATGGTTGGTACGGATCAGAAAGCACTGGCTGAAGCGGTAGGGCGGGCGATTGCCAAGCAGCGCATGCGCTGCGGGATGACGCAGGACGAGGTGGCGGAAATCCTGGGCGTTGGGAATGAAGCGGTATCCCGCATCGAGCGCGGAATCGTCATGCCCAACATTGCTCGGCTGTTCGAGTTTGCGACGATCTTCAACTGCAACGCGATGGAACTGCTGAGCGAGGCCAGCTTGCGCCCAGATGACCAGGCCTCGCGGATCAGCGGATTGCTGAATGTCCTGGGGGAGGGCGACCGTCAGTTGGTCGTGGAGATGGTGGAGCGGTTGAGCGAGCGACTCAGTCGCGGGTGAGGGGGGGTACTTCAGCCAGCAGAATTGAGCTAGCGGCGCGGTACGGGCTCTTCGTTGTACTTCGCCCCGCAACGGAGGCAGAGGCAGTCGTACTCCATGAACTGGAAGCGGCGCACGTCGCGAATGAAATCGCCGGTGCTGTTCCAGTTTGCCGCCGCGCCGCAGATGCCATCGAGCATCAGGTTGAACGCGCGCTCCAGCGGGCTCTCGCAATGCAGGTCCGAGGTTATCGGCTGCTGCCGGGCAGGTGACTGCTGGATGCCGCGCAAGAAACCGTCCAGTGTGCCCATCAGCCTGGCCAGCGCCTTGGCGGCGTCCTTGGACAACACCACGGAAGAATTACAGATCAGGCACCGTGTGATCATGGTGAGTGCTCCTGTTAGGCGGAAAGTTGAGATGAGAAATCGGCGAGTAGGAGCCCCGACGGCTCCTGCTTATGCCGTCACGGGACTAGAAGGAAATGCGGAGCCCGATCCGTTGGAGGAGTCGGTGGAAGAGGACCAGCGCCAGCACGATGACTAGCGCCAGCGGCCAAAAGCGCAGCATGAGCACCAGCAGCGCAACGGCCACTGCACAGCTGGCCAGCACGCCGATGAACACGAACAGCAAACCAATGAAGCGCACCAGGTTCATGGCGCAATCCTCCTCGTAGATTGAGTGATGGGTGATGCCGCGGACATCAGTCCGCGGCATGTTGGGCACGAGCTTCGGCGCGGGCTTTCAGCAGCGCCGACAGGGTGGGTTTCGGTGTGGCAGGTGGTTCCACTACAGGAGCGGCCGAAGGGGGCGATTCAGGAGTCGGCTCCGGAAAGAACTCCTCGACGATGGCCCCTGTCTCCTCGTCGCTGTCCTCGAAGGCTCCGTTGGCAAAGCCCAGCCGTGCGGTGGCATCCAGCGCCACCTGGTCGAAGCCTGAGGCCTGGCGTGCCTCATCAAGTTCTCGCGCTTGTAGCAGTGCTTCCTCCATCGACAATCCACTGCGCACCGTGATGTCGACGTAGAAGATCGGCGAGCCGTGGCTTTGCCGGGTGGACTTGCCGCGCAGGCGCAGCTCCAGCGGCAGACACGCCAGGCGGTTGCCCGAGATCGCCTGCAGGTACTGCAGCCGGGCCGCCAGGGTGCGGATGCTGTTGAAGCCGGTGGTGCGGAACACGAAGCTGCCCAGCGGATCCTCATCGCCGATGGCGACGTTGAGGCGACCGTAGGGTTTGCAGGCACCGCCCTTGGCCAACGGACAGCCATCCGGCGAAGGGCAGGGCAGCGAGGCGATGCCGTCCTGGCTACGACGCTTGCAGGTTTCGCCGTTGCCGACACATAGTGGCCGCCCGGACTGCCGATCGAACAGACAGTACTCGGCACGGAAGTTCAGCTCCGGCGCGTTGAACAGCAGGCGGATCGGAATGCTGCGGATCTTGCCGCCCTGGGCCTTACGCAACTCCTCGTCCAGGGGATGGGGTAGCCAGCCATCGCGGAGCTGGACTTGCGAAGTGAGGGTGAATTGGTCGTCCTTTTCCGGCAGACGCTTGCCGTTCTTCTCGACGACCTTGCCGATGGAAATCCGCCCGAGCACCGGCGGGGTAATGGCCAAGCCTTTGAGCATGGTGGTTCTCCAGTGGATGAATAAAAAGACCACCTCGGCGCAGGGGGAGACGCCGAGGTGATCAAGGGGGGAATCGAAATCAGGTAATCAGGAAGCGCCGGCTGCCGACCTTGGTGGTGGGGTAGCGCACCAGCAGGTAGGGCTTTTCCTTGAGCAGCCGCGGTACATCGAGCACCACGCTGTCCTTGGCCTTGCGCCAGGACACCGCGCCGTTGGCGAACAGCGCCCGGCTGGCATCGCCCATGGCCTGCTGCAGCTGCTGTTTCAGTTCGGCCTCGCGCTTGCTCTGGACTTCCAAGCTGGCGCGGACGGCCTGCAGTTCATCGAAGGCGGCCGACAACAGTGGGTCCTGGGTGAAGTCCAGGGTGTGACCGTGGTCCTCCGGGTACAGGCATCGCAGGGCCTGCTCCGCCGACTCGGAACCATCCGCCGGCGGCGGCGTATCGCGTTGCACGTAGCCCCAGAAGTCGCGTTCCAGCTCGATCAACCGGGCGATGAGCTCGTCGTCGCGCTCGATGCGATGGATCTCCAGGTGCTGGCCACCGAGCAGCACGGCCACGTCAGCCGCCTGCTTACCGGTGACAGCTAGCTGGTGCATCACCTGCAACTGCACGTACACCGGCACCCCTTCCTTCCAGAGACGGGCTCCGTTGATGCCGGCGGTCTTGCATTCGAGGATCTGGACGTCGCTGGCGCCGGTCACCTCACGGTCGATGTTGGCCAGCATCCAGTCCTGCTTCGGATCCGGATGCTGTAGCACGGCATTGATCCGCCGCACTCGGTTGCCGGTACGCCGGGCGTAGTGGTTGGCGACGATGGGCTCGAGGATGTTGCCCCAGTAGGTCGGGCTTTCCTCGTCGTTGGGATCGCTCTTGGGCAGCCCGGCATCGCGGCCGGTCTTTTCCAGCCAGAGCTCCAGCTGCGACTTGTAGGGATTAAGGCCGACCGCGGAGGCAGCGTCCGAGCTGCCGATACCGTGCTTGCGTACGGCCAACCAGTCATCGCGAGACAGATCCTTGGTGCCGACCAAGCGCAGGGCAGGGCGTTGTCGCGCCCTGTTGGGCGTGGAATGAACATGAGTCATGAGGATTTTTCTCCGGACATAAAAATGCCCGGCCGGCAGAGCCGGTCGGGCATCGGGGGAATGAAGTGGGCAATGGTCGTCAGGCCATCAACGGGAGGACCGCATCCAGGCGGCGCTGCGATCACTCCCGCTTACCGGGCTACAGCGCCGGCTGTGGCGGTCGCCGACTGACGTCGCCGTGCATGATGGGCACGAACCTTCTCGCGCCAGCCGGGTGAGAGTTCCTTGGCCATGCCGAGATAGCGCAGCGGACAGCTGTAGTAGTACGGCGCCATGGACTCATCCATGGCTTTGTAGCCCCACTCGCCGCCACTGCGTTGCAGCAGGTCGCAGCGGATAAAGCGCATCGACTCGCCAGGCGCGAGGTCAGGATGGACACCGGTAGCTTTCGCCGTCACTTCGGTGACCGACCACAGCACATTGCCGCGCAAGGCATGCACAAGTACACGAACACTGGCTCGTGCGGTGTCTTCGGGGCGGATCAGATCTTGGATCAGCTCTGACCGGGTACGGGATGAGAACAGCCAGCCCATGAGAGAGGCCTCCAATTAAACACCGGAGTCCACTCCACAGGAGCGGAACCCCGGCGGGTGGAAGGGAACGCCCAACGCAGCGGTACCTGCGAGCCATTGCTGTCGTCGCAGGACCGCTTGGACAAAGAGGGATAACGGAAGGAGAGAACTGCTGTCAGGCCACCAACTGCAGGGCCGCCTCCAGGGCACGCTGCTTGATCACCGCTCCTTGGCCGAACCAGGCCGAGTCCATGCGGTACTCGTTGCTGCGCGCACGGCGCTCGTGGTCGACGTACTCGGTGACGGCATTGAGCAAGCCCCAGGCAGTGCCGTTGGCGGCTTCCAGTTGCGAGCCACGACCGCGGCCTTCGTACAGGCTTTGCACCCGACGCAGCGCACGTTCATTCGGCAAGGCATCCGGTAGCGGATTGTTGGGCTGGGCATCGCAGAGCACCTGCATGAAGTAACCCATCGCCTCATGCCACTGCACCTTGCGCTCGGCCAGGTGGCGCATGCGGTACATGAACTCGTCCCATTGCGAGACGGCAATGCCGAGTTGTTTCTTCACGGCCTGGGCATCGAAGCGCGTGCTGTGCGGCACCTTGATCGCCCGGATAGCGCCGTCGACAGCGATGGTCAGGGTGTTGTTGCACACCACCCGCACTGTGGTCGGCGTCGCCGTGGTGGCCAGGGTGCCGTCGCAGGAGGTGGCCAGCAGCAGGTAGCCGTTGACCAGGTCGTTGCCCTTCAACGAGGTGTTCTGCCCGGTGCGCGCCAGCGCCCAGAACTTGCGGCCGCCCTTGAGCACGCCGGCGGTTTCCAGTTCGTAGCCGGAGACCTGGGTGAGGTCGCGGTAGAACTCCAGCACTTCCCGCGGCTGCACTACCTGATAGCGTTGGGACACCACCGAGAGCGGCGCCTTGGTGTCGGAGCGGTAGAGCACCTTCTGCTCGGGGAAGGAGTGGATGCTGCCCAGGTGGCCGACCGCGTCGGCTTTGAAGTGGACCGGGCTTTCCTGGATCTGCCAGTCCATGCCGGCCTCACGCTGCCAGACTTCCAGCGGTTGTTTCGGAGAGAGACGGCTGCCCAGACCGTGCCAGGGGGCTTCGCCGACATAGGCCATACGTTCGATGAGATGAGCCATGATGAATTTCCTGTGAGCAATAGCCGGCATAAAGCGCTGCGCGACGCGCAGCACCGGCGGAAGGGATGAAAGGGAAGAGGAGCGAAGAACGAAGCCGATCAGGTCGGCAGGTTGAAACGATGCCCGCAGATCAGGCAGAGGTTGTTGGCGAGCACGTGACGATCCAACTGGTCGCCGAGCTGGGCACCGAGCGCACAACCGCCGACGCCACCGGTCAGGCCGCCGAGAATGGCGCCGGACAGTGAACCGAGGGTGATGCCCAGCGGACCGGCAATGGCACCGACAGCTGCGCCGGCTTGCCCGCCAGCAAGAGCGGCGGATGCACCACGCGCTGCGCCACCGACCGTGCCGACCAGGGCACCGATCTTCATGGCGGGATGCAGGGATGCGATCTTGGGGGAGTTACAGCGAGGACACTGCAATGACATGGCTGGAGAGCCTCCATGGTGGATATGTCATTGCAGTGATGTAGTGCTGAGATTTTTTCCAATCGAATGGCTGCTTTATGAGCGGTTCATCCATCGTCTTGCTCGGCTGCAGTCGACCCCATATTGGTCGCGACAGGCTAAAAACATCTGGGGATTCACCAGCCGACAATGGCTGTTTCCGACCCATAGTGTTGGTTACAGCATCAATGACCTTAGGGCGATTCGGTTTGTGCTTCCTGTTGCTTGTTCGGGACTAGGCGACATGGAGAGCTTGACTGCTTGCGGTTCTGGACATGTTCCCTTGCCATAACATAGCGTTGCCAGGCAACGACGAAGCGACGTAACTGAAGAGGCTGTGAGCATGTATTTGAAGCGCATCCGAGCACATAACTTTCGTGCGTTTGGCGACGGCACTACAGCGCCCGAACTGGACTGGGAGCTGAATCCCGGCCTGAACATCTTGGTTGGTGAGAACGATGCTGGGAAGACAGGGATAGTAGAGGCTATCCGCCAGGTCCTGCTCACTACTAGTTACGAGAGCGTCCGGCTCTATGAGCAGGATTTCCATATCCATGGGGCTGAAAGGGCTGAAAGCCTCTTCATCGAGGCCACGCTGAGCGGTCTTTCCAAGGAGCAGGAAGGGGCTGTGCTGGAGTGGTTGACGCTTGAGGCGGATGATACCTGCTCACTCATTGTTCACCTCCACGGTAAGTTCTTCCCCGCGCAGTCTTCGAAGCGGGCTCGTGTGGAAATCATTGTGCGTGCAGGTAAGGACGGCATCGGACCAGAAATTGGCTATGCAGTTCGAGAGCTCATTCGCGCAACCTACCTGCGTCCGTTGCGTGATGCGGAGGCGGAGCTTCGGCCAGGGCGCCAGTCCCGTCTCTCGCAAATCCTTGCTGCTCACAACGATATTTCTGGGCAAGAGGTCAACGATTTCTCCAAGACTGCCCCTGACGCGGTGCCAAGTAACTTGGTCGGGCTTATGGCCTTCGCTCAGCACCATCTTGGCGAGCATAAGGTTATCAAGGGAGTACAAGAGGACATCAACAAAAACTACCTTGGCCAGTTCTCATTCACGGGTGATCAGTTGGAGTCGAGAATTCGAATCGCCCCTGATCTGTCCCTGACACCAATTCTGGAAAAGTTTGAGTTGGCGCTCCTGCCTGGCGGTTCGGTGCATCCGGACGAGCGTTGTGCTCGGGGCCTGGGTTACAACAATGCCCTTTTTATGGCTACCGAGCTGGTTCTACTTCGTGACGGCGATGAACTCGCTTTGCTTCTGGTAGAGGAGCCTGAGGCGCATTTGCACCCACAGCTCCAAGATCGGGTCATGGAGCTACTGAAGCAGCACTCCAAAGAGCCAGCCAGCGGGGAGCGGCGTGTGCAAGTAGTGATGACTACACACAGCCCGTCCTTGGTCTCGGGCGCAGACATTGAGACGATGACGATGGTGCACAAAAGCCAGACGTATCCGCTAGCGTCCGGGCACACGAAGCTGAAGAAGACCGACTATTCGTTTTTGCAGCGCTTTATTGATGCTACGAAGGCCAACCTGTTTTTTGCTCGTGGCGTGATGATGGTCGAAGGGCCGGCTGAGGCGATTCTTATTCCTACGCTCGCGGAAGCGTGCGGCCGGTCGTTTTCGAGGCACGGCGTTTCCATTGTGAATGTTGGAAACGTCGGTCTGTACCACTACGCACGTATCCTGCAGCGCCAGATCCCTAATCCTGAGTACCCAGTCCCGGTTGTCTGTCTCACCGACCGTGACATCGTTCCTGATGTCGCCGATTACGTGAAAAAGCCAGGCAAAGGTAAGCGATTCGATGCCGACTACGATGCTGCTGAGGTGGCCGACGTCGTTCAGCGGAAGAAAAACCGAGCCCAGGGAGGGAATACCATCGTCTGCGTATCGGATCGATGGACCCTGGAGTACGACCTTGCGCTGAGCGGCTGTGCGGAGGTGATGCACATTGCAATCTCCTTGGCCGAGATTGCTAAGAGCAAAGACGAGAGCCTCAGTGATGAGGATGAGACGCTTGCCAAGGCCGCGGCCATCGAGTCATGGGGGAAACTTCAGGCAGCCAATCATACAGCGGAGAAGCTGGCATCCATCGTCTATCAGCCCCTTTATGAGAAAAAGGCTTCCAAGGCCATTGCTGCGCAATACGCCGCCCAGTTGCTGGCATCTGGAGACTATGGGAAGGGTGAGGAGCTTTTCCAGAAGCTGCCTCCGTACCTCCAGAACGCACTCTCTCATTTGACTACGCCATCGGTCGCAAAAACGGCCGCGGCGGCTGAAGCCGGAGCAAATGAAGGAACACTCGCATGACAGCAGTTCTCGTTGAATTACAGGATTTGGACCATCTGGCGCAGCTCGTCCCCGACCTGAGTTTTGACGACAAGGAGCGACAAGATGCGCTGCTTGAGAACGGCTCCAAGGACTTCAATGCAGTCCCTGGAAGCGGGAAGACTTCCCTGCTTGCGGCTAAGCTCCTGCTGCTTGCGAAGAAGTGGCCCCATTCTCATAAGGGCATCTGCATTCTGAGCCATACGAATGTAGCTCGCGAGGAAATTACGCGCCGGTTAGCTAAGTCGGTAGAAGGTTCTAGGTTGTTGGCCTATCCACACTTCATTGGCACTATTCACGGCTTCGTAAACCAGTTTTTGGCGATGGCTGTACTGCGCTGCCAGGGGCTCAAAGTCGACCTAATCGACGACGATGTTTTCGCGAAGAAAGCGTGGTCGCTTGCTATGACTAGGCGCTATGGGACATTGCGCGCTTGGCTCGACAGGCAGTCCAACGCGGAGGAGTTGGTTAGTACGCTCTATTACCGGGGCTCTACGTTCGACGTCGTTTCAGAAAAGGGGAAACTACCGAGCGCAGGCACCGCCACATACCAACAGGCGGTTGCTCTGAAAAAAGCGCTCGCGGATGAAGGTGTCTTTCGACATCGCGACATGTTCGCCTATGCGGAGCTTGCGATCACTGACCACCCACACCTTTTGGACGTTGTGCATCGGCGCTTCCCGATGGTCTTCATTGATGAGATGCAGGATACCTCATGGGAGCAAGAAGACATCCTGAATCGTCTTTTCGATGATCGCTCGGTAGTGCAGCGCTTCGGTGATGTCGATCAGAAAATCATTTCCGGAGACCCGGATTCCAACAAAGCGACTTTTCCACGCAATGGTCATGGCACGGTCAGTACCAGTAAACGCTTCGGAAAACGTATAGCAGAGGCGGTAGCGAGCGTTCGCATCAGCCAACTGCCTGTCGTAGGAGAGGCAGCGGATGTTTGCAGCCCGGCTCTGCTGCTCTACAAAACTTCAAACACCAACCAGGTCGTCTACCGCTTTGGCGAGCTCGTTCTCGACCGCTTCGCTGACGCTGAGCTGACGAATTTCGCCGTCCGAGCGATGTGCGCTCGTCGAAGTGGACAAGGAAATGTGGATCCTGGCCGCCATTTGGGAGACTACTGGCCAGCTTTTGAACGAGCGCAGCAGTTGTCCTCCCCAGAGAACCTGCACGTACTCTTCCAAGGCCAGCCTACCTGGCGCCAACGGCCCACATTGGTTGAGCGCGTTACCGAAGTGCGACGAGGGGTGTTGCTGGCACTGCGAGCCGCAAAGGCGCCGGTGGCGGAGGGAGTTCGCGATGCCCGTGCACTACTTCGTGCAGTGAAGGAGCAATTCGGCGATGCAGTGCCGTTGCAGGCGCTAATCCGCGAGTTGTCATTGAGCTACTCCTCCCCAGTCTCATTTGGTGATCAAGCAGCGCTCGCCTCAAAGATGTATGCGTATTTGGCTCATCTTCTCCCACCCCAAATGACATTGGAGGCGTTTACTGGACTCCAACTCTTCAGCCAACCTGCGATGGACGACGAACATGCTGATGGTGAGCTTCCGACGGTTTGTACCGTTGCGCATTCTGGTCGTGAGCTGGTGTATAGACTGGGTACTGTCGCCGGCATGAAAGGGGAAACACATATTGCTTCGCTAGTGCTGGAGTCATACGGTGGCACTAGTCGCCGCTTCGACCTGCAGATGGCGCTTCCGTTTATCGCAGGCATCGGCAAGAAGTTCGACAAGCTCACAGTCACCCAGCAGGCACAGATGCGAAATCTCTACGTAGCAATGTCCAGACCAACTCAATTTCTGTGTCTGGCTACTAACGAGTCTCGTGTGGATGCTCAAACACTTGCTGCGTTGGTGGCCAAGGGCTGGGATATTGATTACGTGACTTAAATACCACGCCGTTGTCACGACGTATCCGAGGCCGCCAGGCTCACGGTTGAGGAGTTGCGCGGGGTCCGCTCGTGGTTGGCCGCGGCCTATTGATCAGCGTATCGAAACGACCTTTCTGTCTCTATCTTCCTTGATGGCTGATATGGACAGATTTCCGGTAGCTGCCTTCTGAATGTGCTCGCTCCACCAAGCCATCATCGGACGCCTTCGCTCGATGTAGTCTGCCCGGTTGTAGGCGCTACGAACCTCGTCCTTGTCGACGTGGGCAAGCGCTACCTCGATCAATTCAGGATCCCAGCCATGCTCGTTGAGGATGGTGCTTGCCATCGAGCGCATGCCGTGGCTAACCAGGCGTCCTTCGAAGCCCATGCGCTTCAGCGCCATGTTGGCAGTCTGGCTGTTGCAGTGGGTGCGGGGGTTCCGGTCTGCGGGGAACACATACTCCCGATGTCCACTGTAGGGTTTGATCACTTCCAGAAGCGCCAGAGCCTGCTCCGTTAGCGGGACAATGTGCGTACGGCGTTTCTTCATGCGTTCCGCAGGAATCGTCCAGATCTTCTTCTCGATATCGATGTCCGCCCAGCGAGTAGTTGCTGCCTCGGCTGGCCGAGTCATGGTGTGAAGCTGCCATTCGATCAGACAACGGGTCGTCCTTTTGATGCTGGCATTGGCGATTGCCACCATGAGCTCTTTCAGCTCATCGGGGGGGAGCGCCGCCATGTTCTTCTTCTTTGGTTTCTTGAAGACGGAGCGGATCCCGCTGAGCGGGTTCGCGTGAATCAGTCCCGAGTTGACCCCGTAGGTCATGATCTCGTTGAGCCGCTGCGTCAGCCGTTTAACGGTCTCAAGGCTGCCCTTGGTTTCGAGCGGTCGGAGCAGGTTGATGACTTTGGGGGCATTGATGGCGGAAATCGGCGTGGTGCCCAAGTCGGGGAAGATGTGCAGCGTGAGGGAGCGCCAGATGTCTTCGGCGTAAGCTTGTGTCACCGCATCCTTTTTCAGTTCATACCAAGCCGTTGCCACATTCTGGAATGTGTGCTCGGTAGCCGCTTTCTTGGCCTGCTGCTCTGTATTCCGTTTCTCTTTGGGGTCGATGCCGTGGGCGAGGAGTTCACGTGCCTCAACGGTGCGCTTACGGGCTTGCGCCAATGAAACTTCGGGGAAGGTTCCGAGGCCCATGTTGATCCGGTTCTTTGTTACCGGGTGGCGGTAGTTGAAGTTCCAGAGCTTCGAGCCATTGCTTCTCACTCGCATCTGCAGGCCGTCACCATCGCTCAGGACATAGTCCTTCTCCTGAGGCTTGGCGGCTTTGACCTTGAGATCAGAGAGGCGGGTAGCTTGGGCGCACATGAGGTATTCCAGGGACGGTTTCTGTATTCCAAAAATTACCAGTGGATGGCTTGGAATACCACTTGGAATACCGAATATCATGGATCCTGCTGGACGCTATCGGATCGTGATGACGCTGAAAGCCCCGTATTTGCTGGGTTTCAGGCACAAAAAAAGACGTCCGAGGACGTCTTTAGATGGTTATTTGGTGGAGCCGGGGGGATTTGAACCCCCGGCTAAGGCTCTTGATACGCGGGCTGTAGACCTAAAGTTGGCATTAAGCTGTCATTTAGCTTTCCGTAGCGGAAGACTTGCAGGACAGCTGAAGATCAACCACTTATTCTATTACTCTATGATTTCAATATCGAATTCTTTGGAGTACTTCTGACCATCCAAGCTTAGCGTCAATGAGTGCTTGCCTGACTCCTCAAAGCGCACCCCAAGAAACTTCCCAGCTACTACGACTGTGTCGGCGGATTTCTCTGGAACTGGCGCGATCCCCTCGGCAACCGTTTTTCCGGATGGGGATTCGACGAGAATTTCAAGCTGTTCCGGTGCCTTCACATTTGGGAGTTCGCCATATACCGCGATGGAGTGAGTGGCATAGGACTTCCCTTGGGTTTTTTTTAATTTTAATGGGTGTGCAGTGACGCCAATAAGAGAGAACTTATCATCTACCTCGCTGCGGACATCTTCACAAATTATAAGCAAATAATTAGCAGGTTTTTTTTTCATAGCGACCAACTTGCGGAAATCGAGGTTCTATTTGCAAATGTTATCGTATTACTCGAATTTGAATCCGATACGGCAGTATCAAACGTGGGGCTTGAGAAGCCCAAGCAATCCTTGACGAAAGTGAGGATTCCGCTTTCGGCCTTCTCTCGTGGACTAGGAATGCAAATTTTTACTTGAGCACTTGTGAGAGCTTTCCGCTGCTGATCCGCTTCGATTAATGTCTTAATTATTTTTGGGTGCTGATCTAGAACTTTCAGCATGTTGTCAATCCCAACGGACTGTCTAGTGGCTCCGCTTTCATATTTAGCGAAAGCGTTTCCACCACCGCCTATCAACTGCGATGCCGCCCGCTGTGAAAGTCCAAGCTTTTTTCTTATTCTGATAATCTCAGTAGTCGTGAGTAGTCCATCGACAGCGCGCTGAAAGTTAATGTTAATCAGTTTGTTGTGTTTGCTTTGTGCGTGCAGTGCAACTTCTGATTCGCAAGTTTCGCATCTTGACGACTGGAAAACTTCCACGCTGCAAGTTACGTTTTTATATGAAATCTCTTTTGAGAACGTGTAAGGTCGCAGCACGCCGGAGCAGCAAACTGGACAGGTCTCTAAGTTTTTCATACGTAATCTCTATGGACCGAAAAAAAGAGCAAGATATTTCCAAGCTTGTTAACACTGAATTTAATATAATATTTCAACTGGGCTAGATCCCTTTCCATGGGTAGTCTCTCAGCTTTGGTGATCCTGTAGGCGTCAGCTTCAAACCAGGGACTTTTAGGCGATGCTTTGCACCATTCCGAATCATGGTAATGCTTGGATCGCAGCTCCAGCACTAATCCGGCCAAATCCTCTTCGTCCATGCAGTAGTCGATCATTTCAGAGCTCGCATTCTCTGTGACGACGCGAATTGCTTTGTGTCTCTCACTGTGTACCAGGTTTTGCACTGTCTTCAGGTCATGGCATGGTCCGTCATGGATTTTTCTTTCCTGGTCCGTAGGATGATGGCTCTGTGGTGGCTTACGCGGTGCAGTATTAACCATAGTGGGTACAAATGCTAGACGATGAAGAGGGGGGAAGGTTCCCGTTCGGCAGAAATGCTTAGGTCCGCTCGGCAAGCTTGTTCAACCCTATTTCCCCCTGAAATTAGCCCATCTAACTGATTTTAAGTGACTTTTTCAGTTGGCTTCGTCCTGACTCTGCAGGGCTTAGAGCAATGATATCGTTTTGATGGCTGCCCCGGTAGCTGTCGTTGTACCTGTCGACGATTAGCGGTTCACGCTGTGGCTCTGATGAGCTCACGTCATCGTGCTAGAAGTCTGATCCTGGGCGGCTCCGGAGCCGCCGCCCGTCTTGATTTCATCGTTCCAAAGCCTTTCAGCGCGGGTTCCAGCTGCAGAGTCCAAACTAGGCATCCATCGACCATAGATCCTTGCGATCATCGTCCAATCGCTATGCCCCATCTGCTGCGCCACCCACATTGGATGCTCACCAGCAGACAGCATCATCGAAGCGTAGGTGTGGCGCGTCTGGTATGGCCGGCGGTAGCGCACACCGGCCTTCTTCAGCGCATAAACCCAGAGTGTTTTCCGGATCGGTCCGTCGCCGGCCCATCGCCCGCCCGTCCTTGGGTTCTGGAAGACTTCCTGGTTGGCCAGGTAGGTGAATGCCTTCTGCGCTTTCAGGGCTTCCATCGCAGGTCCGAGCAGCTTGATGCAGCGCCGGCCGGAGGTGGTCTTCGTCACCTCCGCTTTTCCCTTGGCTGCCTGGGTCATGGCGCGGGTGACGCGCACCTCGCCGCGGAGCCAGTCAATATCGCCCCACTCGAGGCCGACGAGTTCGCTGGTGCGCATCCCCGTCCAGAATGCGAACTGCACCAGGTTCCGCCCTTGACCATCGAGGGCACTCAGAATCGCCTGCTGCTCTTCCGGCGAGAATGGGTCCACGTCGTCGTCCTTGACCTCTCCCTTCCTTGCGTATGTCCAGCCGGCGAGGGGGTTGCTGTCGATCAGTTCCTCTTCCATCGCATCACTGAGGGCCGAGCGTAGGCAGCTCTGGATATTGCTGAGCGTCTTGTTGCTCACCTCCAGGGTATCCAGCCAATCCTTGACGGCCTTCCGCCTCAGGTCGACCACCATGACGGGCCCTAGGGCCGGCACCAGACGAAGCTCTACAATCTTCCTGTAGCCCTCGAAGGTACTGCTGGAGACGTGCTTGCGCTTCGACTCAAGCCATCGGCCAAGGAATCCCGCAACCGTCTCGCGTGACGCCTCAGGCGCAAACTTGGCGGCGCGCGGAGATCCAGGAAATGTCACCGAGTAGTCGAAGGTACCGGCGGCGATCGCATGTTCGATAGCCGCCTTGTGCTGCTCTGCTCGCTTCAGGTTAGTGGCGGTGGGCTTGAGCGAGATGCGCTCCCGGCACCTGACGCCGCGATACATGAACGTGATTTCGATACTCGAATCAGAGACCGCCCTGACTCCCCGCCCATCTCTACCCATGCTTCATACCCCTCTACATCAATAAGCGTCCGGCCATCCGGTGCTTTTTTCCATATCTCGCCGAGGCGCCAGATTCCGTCGCGGATCTTCGAGCGCACGGCGTCTTCGGTGTAGCCAGACTCGCTGGCGAATTTTTTAACAGTCAGGTAGCGCATTCCTGAGGCCTAGGCTTGAATGCAAGCCCCTCCCAGCGGCCGGATGGGCCGCGAATCTCGCAGCGCCGAACGTAGGCCCGGCGTTTCTTACTGTCGAACAGTGCCTGGCAGGCATCCATTTGCTCACCGTCGTTCGTCATTGCCAGCAGTCTGGCGCGGTCACCGCTGTTGACGAAGACAAAGCCGTCTTTGACCTTCCCGAATCCACTGGTCCGGTATAAGGCCCAGCGCGCCCCTGCTTTCTTGCCGCCCTTCGACCCTTCGGTCAGGTAGAACGCAAACTCTCCCCTCATCACGCGAAGCAGGGTTCTAGCCATGGCGACCCCCACCATCTTTCGCCACTACCGAATACGCTTCCGGCTTTCGCTCAACCGTGCGGGTCGATCCGTCCTGGCTGTGGACGGTGAGTGCCGGCCGCCGAATCTGCACCGTTCCATCTGGCGCCATCTCCTGCCGCGGGGCGCCGTAGAAAGGGCCACCCGGGGCGAACGGATCGGGGATTGCCGACGGATTCTCAAGCAGGAACTTATGGAACAGGTTCTGGACCGCTGCGGTAAGGGGCCCCGTGTTCCCTCGGTTGGAGCGGCCGCTCTTGTGGTCTGCGCTGTCCTCGAACTCCCCGCCAATCCAGAGCAGGCCGCCAACGATTCCGGCGTCGCCCGCGCAGGCCTCGGCAGCCTCGGCACGGTGGGCATGATTCACCCCCAGGAGGTCGCACAGATCGTCGAACGACAGGGCCTGCTCGATCATGGCTGAGTTTCCGATAAGCCAGGCACCGCTCTCCTCCATGGCTTGTCTCGCAGCTCTGGTGCGATCCAGATATGCCGCTCGCTCGCGCTCAAGCGCCTGCTCGGTGAACGGCATGCCCTTGAGGAGCCTCCGACACACCTGGCGATACTCGGCGAAGCTGGTGTTGCGATCGGCGCACACCGCGCGGACGAACATCCGGAGGGCCGCCAAACGGACGCGCAGGTTACGGCGACTGTCGGCGTAGATATCGATCAGCCTGTGCAACGTTGCGCCCTTCATGACCGGCTCTCCTTGTTCGTGTCGCAGATCCGCAGGTCGACGCCGCAGGCCTGGACCAGTTCGGTCAACTCGCCGAGCTTGGTGTTGGGGTTCTGCATCGCCTGGCCCAGGCGGACCAACTGCTGGCCGAGGGTGGCGAGCGGGGTAGGGCGATACCCTGGTGGTGGCGGAATATCGGAGCCTCTCATCACTGGCATACCTCCCAGATGAACAGGGTCTTGAACGGCTGGAGTGCGGCGCCGGCGGCAACCGCAGCCAGGCCAAACAGCGCGACGAGTGCGATGGCGGTCAGAGCCTTGCGCATGGTCATCGCTCACCTCCAGGCGCTGGGGCTGCGGCAAGGAGTCCGCGATAGACACATGCCAGGAAGTCGCGAACCGCACCCCGATCCGGGAAGTAGTACTCGGTATCCTCAACGAGATAGCCGTCCATTCCGTCCTCGCTGTCGCGGCGCGCGTCCAGCATTTCCGGGGTCGGCTCAAGCGGTACCAGCTTCCACCCCGACGGCACGTTGTGCTGACCCAGGGCGGTCTTCAGTTGATCCTCCAAGCGCTTGGCATAGCCGCGAATGCCTTGCACGGTCCAGCCACCATCGATGGCGTCTTGCGGCAGCCCTTCGCAGATGCGTTCGAACTGGCGCAGGAGCTCGACTTCGGCCAGGGCAGCATCTCGCTCTTTTTCGCAGCGCCCCCAGCCGTTCGTTGCGCTACCGAGCTTGAAGATCAGCTCGGTATTGCGCTCTCGCTGAGATTGAAGTTCCGCCTTCAGCGCCCCGACCTCGGCCAGGGCGACGTCGTGTTCTTCCAGCAGCTTTGCGCGCTCGGCGATGTACGCCATGACATCGGAACGAGATCTCCCGGCGGCTTCTTGCCAGTCTGCGACTTCCGCCTGCAGGCGCCTCAGCTCATTGACCGCCACCTCGACGGCTTCAATCACCGGCACGCCGACGTAGCCGTCCTCGATTGCCACGCGATCAAGCCAGCGTTCCAGAGTTTGGAGGCTTTCGGCCAGTTCGCTGTCGCCCGATCCCGGCGCGGGGTGGGGGCGCTCGCCGGCATTACCCGGTCCGGAAACAGGTTCGCCGCCAGGATTGCCCGGTTCGGAACTCGCTCCAGCGCCGTCCAGCGCGGCCAGTGCGATCTGTCGCATGTTCGCCGCCGGCATGTTGTCCTGCTCGGGACAGGGGAACTCGGCGATGGTGCGGAGCGCCAGGAGGGCGCGCTCGAGCGGATACTCTTCTGCAGCCTCGGCACCGACCAGGTGCTTCGCTACCGTTTCCCGGATGACGCGCAGCGCGTTCATGGCTTGGAGCGAACTGCCGTCCTGGCCGAGCTTGGCGGTCAGATCGATCTGTTTAAACAGGGCATGGGTCATAGGTCACCCCCTTGCTCGGCGCTGCGCACTGCCTGGTAGGCGAGGGCGTAGCAAGCCATTTGCACCAGCAGGCTTGAGGCCGCGAGTGCGGGGTGATCCGTGAGGGCCAGGGCCGCCACGTGCAGAGCGCCAGTAGGGATGGAGAGCCAAGGGCGGGCGAGTAGGTTCGCCGCTCCTTGCCCCTTGATCCCGCCGGCGAATATCAGCAGCCAGCAGAGAACGTTCGTGGCCGCCGCGACATAGAAGGCGAACCGGTGGATCGACCCCTGACCGAAGTACAGGCACGCGCTGAGCAGCAGGCTGATCACGGTGCCGATGAGTGCTTGCTTCATGATCAGCGATCTCCGGCGGCAGCGGTCAAGGCGTCGAGTAGCGCATGCTTTCGGCGCTGGCCATGCAGGTACTCGCGCAGGGCAACGACGATCAGGGAGTTCATGCTGCGCTCGTCTCGCTTGGCCTCGGCTTCGACCTCGGCCCTCAGGCCGTCCGGCAGACGGACAACGAACTTGTCCATGTCCCGGCTGGTGCTGGTCGGCAGTTCGGTTACAACGGTTGCTCGTTTCATAGTTTCTCCAGGGCGAGCAAGGGCCCGCCGGCATTTGTGGCTTTGCCAAAATCGGTTGGGTTATGGGTTTATTGGTGCGTCAGGGGCATGCCGAACTTGCACCCCCTTCGGTGATCCGGTGTTGGTGATAACCGAACAGTCCGTCCAAGTCGATGTCGTACACCTCCTTCCAGGCATCCGCAGGCCACGCCCGGACACGGCCATAGAGAGGGTCTTCGACATAGTTGGGCTGGACTCCGTGGGAATCGCACCATGCACGCAATTTGCGCCAGGCCTGCGGGTCGAATTGAGTCTTGGTGAGGTTCTCTACTGCCTTGACCGTCGCCTGCCGGGTACCACGCCCGAGTTCATCTGCAAGACGACGTGCCTCGCGGACGGCGGCGGAAGCCGATGCCATTGCAGTGGCCTCTCGCCGGGAGCCGATCTCTGCCTTGGTGGCGATGGCGTGGTCGCGCTCTTCGATGGCCTTCTGCTCAGAGCGCTTGGATTCCAGTAGGTGCTCCAGTGCCTGGATGTAGTCACCGGGGAGGGCCGGGAGCGTTTGCTTGGCCCGTGCCTCCAACTCGTGCAGTCGATCCAGGCATTTCGCGCGGAGCGGAATGCTGTAGCCCGTCAGGAGGATTTCGACCTCGCGGCGGGGCAGATTGAAGCAATGCTGGAGCCGCCCATAAGCGTCCGGGACATCTCCTGAAAAGTCAGGAGATCTTCCGTCGGCGTCGATCTGATATCCGAGCTCAAGGAGCATCTTGCGAATATCGGCAATGACGTTGTCATGGCGCTTTCCAGTCAATTCGGCAATCTCGCGGCTCGACATGGTGACGGCGTTGGTTGTGGTGATCAGGCTCATGCTGCAGCCCTCCTTTCGCGAGTGGCTTCGAGCATTGCTTTCAACTCGCCTACCTGGCCATCGAGCAGACTTCCCCAGTCGTCGGCCAAATACTGGCCAACACCGGCCAGGCGCTTGTTGTGGGACGGGAACTGTTCGGCCTGGTAGATCGCCCGGAAGATGGCGGACAGGTCGTAGAGGGTGCTGACGGCGAGCTCGATGGAATCGTAGGCCTTGGTGGCCAGGTCGAATGCTTCGGGCGCAACTTGGGTAGGGCTTGCCATTGTGGGGGAACTCCATAGCTGATTAGGGAGCTGCCACCGACCGTCGCCAAACGGAATAGGGTGGCAGACCGCGCGGGGTTGGCGAACCGGGGCTATGGAACCCGGCAGACCCGAAGGTCTCCCCACGCGATCTGCCATAGAGAGACACCGGGTAGCCGGTGCACGCCCAAACGGCAGGCACAAAAAAAGCGCCTGATGTTGGGTTGGCGCTGTCGCGCCATAGCCTGTCGGGTCGCCAAACCCGGCCACTGAATTTGCAGTGACGGGCCGAGCATAGTCCCGACTGTGAACAAGGGTCAAGTTCATCTCGTTCTCCGCGATTCAAACCGGCGATTTGCCGGTTTTACCCATCTGCCGGTATCCACCGCACAACCGCCTCAGTCGAAGCGGCTGTACGCTGGGTTTCCAGCCCCTGCCACGCCAAGCCAAGCCGTTCTCTGCCACGCCAGGCCAAACCCGGCCAAGCCACGTGATGCCTTCGCACCGGACAGCACTCCACCTGAAGCGCTCGCCGCTGCGTCAGATCAGCCCTCTCTGTTGCAGGTCGTTCAGTTCTGCGTCCGCAAATGCGGCCGCCGCCTTCAGGTCTGCCACGGTAAGCTCGTCGAGCGTCTTGCCCAGGCCCTGGATGTGCCGGGCGAAAGCGCGCTGTGCCGGCCCGTTGTAGCCATGGCAGAAGTCGGCCGCTGCGCGCAGTTCACCGTCGAGCTGCAGCGCCAGGATGTTGAGAGGATCGTTTCTGTCCCAGGCCATGATCACGCCACCCAGGCCACGCCATCGCGGCGAGCAGTCAGACGAGTTTCGATCTTCCTTTCGCCGCCACGGCGGCTGCGCATCATGTGGTCATCGTTGAGCAGTGGCTGACCGGCGACGAGGAAGGCGAGGGCGATCACGGCGGGCGAGATCAGGCCTCGACGCATGGCCTCGGCGACCAGTGCTGCGCGACGGGTGACGCCGAGCTTGGTGGTCGCCGCCAAGACGCGCTTACCCACTGTGCCCGGCTGCATGCCCAGGTCGCGGGCCAGCTCCTTCGAGGTACGACCCGCCGCGATGCCCAGGACGCACTGAAGCTCACGCAGGGACAGGCCCTTGCCGAGGAAGCCGGTGAAACCGTGTGCGGTGATGGTGGTGTCCATGTTCAGTGCAATGCTCCCGGCGGAAACGATCAATGAGCGAACATTACGATATGTAATCGATGGGTGCAATACTTTTCGTAATCTAAAATATTACAGATGTGAAAAAGCCCGCTAGGTTGCGGGCTTGTGATGCGAGGAGGGTATGCGGATCGGTCTATAGGCCGATCAGTTTTGCGTCAACGACTCGGCCAATTATGGCCCAGTCATCGTCCATCTCGATGAGCTTGTAAGCAGGATTTAGAGGGGACAGGTACCTAGTGCCTGCATCATAGATGTATTGCTTGAATGTCGTTTCGCCATCCCTATGCTTGGCTACGTAAAACTTACCGCTTACCAACTCGAAACCTTCAGGTCTGATGAGGATGGCCATGCCCGGAGGGAAGCTTGGGTACCCATCCGAAACCATTGACTTTCCTTTCACGGTCAACCAGTAACCATTTTCACCTGCGTTTTCCGTGGACTCGATCATTTCTTCGCCCTGTCCAGGGGCAAAAATATCAGGCGACTCTGCCCTCTCTCCAGCCGCTACCCAACTAATTAAGGGGTAGCTCCTGGGTTTGCGGCTTGGCTGCAGCATGGGGGCTACATTGCTTTGGCCGTCGAAGGCATCGTCTACCGCAACCAGCCTTATCCCCAGCGGAGCAAGGTCCAGAGCTTTTAGGATGCGCTCGAGCGTTGGGACATCAGGTGAACGCCTTCCACTGAGCCAGTGCGCTACCGCCCCTTGGGTAACGCCAAGGCGCTCGGCCAAGACCGACTGGGTGATACCCATGTCCCGCATTCGTTTTTTTGCCGTTTCAATCCAAGTGTTCATGAGGCAAAAGTACGCTCTGTAATCGATAGTTCAACTCACGCTCCGTAATAATCTCTTGCTGCTGGCGATTACTTATCGTAATGTTTCCGCAGTGTGCAGGAGACCGCCAATGAACAACCTCAAGTCGCTCAGGCTTTCAGCAAAAATCACCCAGCGCGCGCTGGCGAAAGAGATGCGCGTGACGCAGGGAGCCATTGCGCACTACGAGTCTGGTCGAAGGGTTCCCAGCTTGAGTGGATGCAGGCGAATCGTCCACGCCCTGGAGCGTCTCGGTGTGCGCTGCTCGCTCAGCACCGTCTTCCCGGATCAGGTAGAGCGCTCCGCCGACCTTGAGCCCATTCTGCCGTCCGATTCCCGCCTCGGGCAGTGCGCTGATGCTGCTGTGCAGGCATCCAGTGCCGAGGTGGCGCCGTGACTTTCCTTTCGAAGATGGCTCGCTTCCTCGGGCTGGATGTTCAGCGTGATCTGAGCGTTGACCTTGGAATGAATTTGCTGCTGGCGGATGACCTGGAGCGGAATGCTCAGATCATGTTGCAGCAGGCTACCGAACTCCGCCGTGCCATCCGGCCTTCGATCGTTCTTGAGCTTCGCGAGGATGGCCTTGTCGTCATTTCGGGCTGGATGGGCGGAAGGCACGATTCGACCTACCGCCCGATGCCACTTGATGAAGCGATTGGGGAGATCAGTTCTCTGGCCCAGGAGCTTCAACAACAACCTCACCTTTCGAGTTCCGATGAACATGCTCGCTGAACTCGATATTCACCATCGTCTGACCTCGCCACTTGACGCGGTAGAAGGTCAGGCCGCTGAAGCCTACGCGGGTGTCTTTGGGCAGCGCGTTAAGCGTGTCTAGGAGGGACTGTAAATCGATGGTCGGGATTCTTTCTTCAGCAGCGTCAGTCATGCCAGGTCTCCGTGGCCGTTCTGTGTGGAATCAAAACGATACCACGGAGTGTCCTGGCGCCACTTTGCGGCCCGGCTGACTTTTCACTGGGCAACAAAAACCCCGCCTAGCCGGGCGGGGTTCAGTCGGTAGTCGTTCGTAGCGACTGCCTGGATATCAATTTGTCTTTCGAAGGACGAATTAACTATGCAACAGAAAACTCAAATTGCGCAACCCCCGCGCTCTGCTCATCAACTCGCATCAGACCTGCTGGATGGCCTCGAAGCCGCTGTTGAGACCGTCAAGGGGCTGCGCGCCATCCTTGCACTGGTCCGTAGAGATGAGCAGTGCAGCAGTTACCTCAAGGATATCTGCACGATAGGACTCGGTCAGGCCGAGTTCGTTGGTGGGAACCTTGAGGATGATATGAAACAGGCCGACGCAGAATTGTTCGAACTGGAGCGTGTCGCGGCCCAATCCGGAAATGCTGAAAACGTGTCGCGACACGCAGGCGGTGCAGTATGAACGCGCTTCTGAGAGCTCGCCCTATTGACCCGGAGAACAGCTTCTTCAAGGTCAACCCCGGACTTTCCAAGCGGGAAGCCTTGGACGAGGCCAGCGTCATTCTGGCCGGACTCAGCGACATCCTCATCTCCCTCGTCGAGGGTAGCCCCATGGATGGCAATGGCTACCACGCGCTGGCGTACCTGAGTGATGCGGCAAAGGCGCTGGTGGATGCCGCCATCCCTCTGCCCGCGGAGGAGGCGGAAATCGCCGCTGCGCTCAATGCAAAGGAGCGCCGCCAATGAACCTCGCGACACTGCTCAGCAATCAGTGCTCCCCGGTCCCCGATGAAGTTCTGACCGATAAGCAGATCCGCTCCATCAAGTTGGATCGTGGTACGGCTCGCCACGCGGCTCAGAACATGGCGCTTGGTGTCGCCGCAGTCGGGAAACTGCTGGCGCTTACCAGTGCAGAAGGCGAGCTCGATCAGGAGACCGCCGAGCGTCTCGGATGGTTCTTGGAGGAGGTTGGCGGTGCCATCTTCCAGTTGGCGGAGTTCGAACAGGTCTGTTCTGCTCGAATCGATCGGCAGAAGGAGGCTCAGCAATGAGGGCCACGATGGGTATCAGCTTCCGGGCAACTGCGCCGGTCGATCTTTCGACGGGAGATCAGAAAACGAATGTCCTGTGCGTGATGGATGACATTGATGCCGACCTCGCGCTGGACAGCGCCACCGATCTTCTGGACGCGGTGATTGGTGGGCTTCAGGAAATCGTGAGCGAGCCGAGCGTTTCTTCCCAGGTTTCGCTGATGCTTCACGCCGTCGAAACAGCACAGGCGCTGGTCCGCGCCGCCCTGGAGGGTGTGGAGGTGCCGGCATGAGCTCTGTGTCTGATGCAAAACGCCCTCGTCGAGGCAAGAAGCCACAGGGGATATCTCTCCACCCGCGCGCCAAGGAAACTTGGCAGCGCTTGCCCTTCGTAGGCAAGGACCATGGTCGCTACTCAATGTGGGATGTTCCTCTGACCGGTAGTTACCTCACCGGCCTTGAGGCAGGTAAGAGTATCGCGCATATCTACCTGAAGTATGTCCGGGATGTGGATGACTGGATGGCTTGCGAGGTGCTCAGGAGCATGGTGCGCGATTTGATCGCCAAAGCGCCTTCGGACGAGCAAGAGGAAACTGTCAAACGCGGCCAGTTCGCGGGGTTCATGGGCGAGATATTCAACTGGCTCAAGGTGTCCGCCCAGTTTGCCGGAAGCAGTCTAGACCGAGTGGAAGACCAGGACCTGGTAGATCGGGTGAACCATTACCTGGATGCAGGCGTAGCCGATGCAATAGATGCGGCTATTGAGAGGGCTTCGACATGACTGACCTGACCTCAATTGGCGTCCAGGCCGCCACCATGACCAGCCGCGAGATCGCGGATCTTGTTGGGTCGCGTCACGACAATGTCCGCGTGACCATTGAGCGGCTGGCCGAGCGCGGGGTGATTGCTTTACCTGCAATGCAGGAAAAACCCACCGCTGGCCGCCCCACTCAGGAGTACGTCTTCACCGGCGACCAGGGCAAGCGCGACAGCATCATCGTCGTCGCCCAACTCTGCCCGGAGTTCACCGCCCAGTTGGTGGACCGCTGGCAGGAACTGGAACAGCAGGCATCCCGGCCACTGACCGCCGCCGAGCAATTGCTGGCCAGCGTGCAACTCACCGTCGATCTGGAGCGGAGACAGCGGCAGACCGAGCAGCAGGTGGCAGCGCTGACCGAAACCGTCGGTGACATGGACCGATCGCACCCGCTGCTCGACTCGATCCCCAACGGCATGGAAAGCATCACCGCTATCCGTCAGCGGATCGGAAAGCAGTACGGCCTACCGCCCAGGGTGATCGACGCGGTGGTGCGCGAAATGCCGCACAGCCCGCGCCCCTTCGCCATGGTGCGCAGCAAGCACGAGGAACTGAACGCGCGCCCCTACGCGGTCTGGGCAAAGGCCGAGATCAGCAGGGTGTTCGAGCGCTTCGCGCGCGGCTGCACCTTCGTGACCCAACACCGAGCCACGCACCCGGATTTCGGCGCCGGCCGGGAGCGCTTCCAGATGCGCGGCACCCCTTCGCAGGAGATCGGCGAATGACCACACAACCGAAACCGGGCCGGATCACCACTGGCCCCAACGGCCGCCCGGTGATCGCCGGGCCCTGGCCGTCCTACCGTCAATTCCGCGACCTGCCCGAGCGTGAGCGTTGGGTGCTCTACGGCCACGCCAAGGCATGCCGCGGTGCGCTTGAAGACCAAGGGTTCCTCATGGCCGAGGGATACCACGACTTCGTGAAGCGCGTTACCGAGGAGTTAGACATATGAGCGTTCAGGCCATGACCTGGGCACTGGAGCAGCAGGTCGTTACCGATGCCGCCATGAGGCATGTGCTGTTGTGCTTGGCGAACTATGCCAACGAGGCGGGAAAGGGGGCGTTCCCTTCTATCGCCACGCTGAGCAGTGATACAGGGCTATCCGAGCGGACTGTCCAGTACAAGCTCCGGTCCCTCGAGGAGGCTGGTGTTATTCGCCGTGGAAACCAGGCAATCGCTGCCGCTTACATCTCGCACCGGGATCGCCTGCCGATGGTGTACGACCTCTCGATGGAACGGGGTGCAACGGTTGCACCGGGTGCAAATGACGACGTAACGGGGTGCAAACCACGACGTAACGGGGTGCAACTGACGACACAACGGGGTGCAACGGTTGCACCCGATCCGTCACTTAACCACCAAAGAACCACCAAAGAACCTAAAGAGCATGTCCAAACCGGCGAAACCGGTTCGGACGACGTGGGTGATCGGAAGGGAAAAACCGAGTCTGGGAAACGGCCGGCCAAGCCCAATCCTCTGGATGGTTTCGAGGAGTTTTACCAGGCCTACCCAAAGCACAAGGATCGAGCGAAGGCGGAGAAGGCTTGGCGGAAGATCGACCCTGCTCTGCACCCTGTGATCATGGCGGCGCTTCCGAAGCACTGCCGACAGCGTGATTGGCTGAAGGACAACGGCCAGTTCGTTCCGCTGCCGGCCAGTTGGCTCAACGGGCGACGATGGGAAGACGAGATAGCCCCTGATGCTGGCCCGGCATCGAACTTCACCAACCTCCCCAAACACACCCCCGACATGTACCAGGACCGCGACGATGGCAGAGCAAATTTTTAACTTCTGGCGTAAACCCAACCGCAAGAGCGAAGAAAGCCCTTCTCTTCGCTGCCCGGTTCACGGTGACTACCACGCGATCCAGGTGGAGCAGTTTGATGGCAGCTACTTGACTTGGTCTTGCTCACGGTGTGTTTGGGATGGGGTGAATCGCGGGCCGGGGAGCGAGGAGTTTTCGGTGGCTCTGGCTGAGAAAACCCAACGCAAGATCAACGAGTTGCTGGTTGGCTCTGGCATCCCCGCTCGCTACCGGGCCAGCACTTTCGAGACTTACCGCACCGATGGCAAGGCGGAGAAGGCGGCGGTGCTGGAAGCATGCCGGGAGTATGCCGAGCGATTCGTGGAGAACTTCCAGGACGGCCGCTGCCTCTTGCTCCTGGGCAACCTTGGGACGGGCAAGACCCATCTCGCGTGCTCAATCGTCCAGTACGTCGTACGGAACCTTCAGGCCCAAGCAGTGATCACCTCGGCGTCGGAAATAATCCGTGTGGCTAAGGGGGCGATGAATCGGGCAGCGAAGTACACCGAACGGGACGCTCTCGAAGAGCTGGCGGGCTTCGACCTGTTGGTGATCGACGAGCTCGGCGCGCAGAGCGGTACCGAGTACGAATTGGGGCTGCTCCACGAGGTGATTGACCGCCGGTATCGGGAGATGCGGCCTACGGTGGTGGTTTCGAACATGAGCGCGCAGGAGGTCGCCAAGTACATCGGTGATCGTGCGGTGGATCGTCTCCGCGAGAACGGCGGCAAGGCTGTTGGTTTCACCTGGGGCTCCGCTCGCCGGGAGGTTCTGGAGTGAGCCGAGAGCTGTACAGCGAAGAGGCTGAGTTCGGCGTGCTCGGCGCTATCTTGCAGTCCGCGCTCCAGCAGAATCAGGAGCTGGTTGACGAGGCCTTGTCCAGCGTGACCGCTGCCGATTTCTACTTCGAGGATAACGCCGCGCTGTTCCAGGCGATCAAGGATTGCTACGAGGAAGGGATTCCCGTCGATCCGGTGACCGTGGGAGTGGTCCGCGATGTGCTGCCCAGCGGCGCGAAGCTCATTCCCTATGCCGGGAACATTGCCCGCAATGTGCCTTCGGTGGCGAACTGGAGGACGTACGTCCGGCACGTCCGGGAGCGGGCCATCCTGCGTTGCTTGATCGACACGGCCGAGTCGGTGAAGGCCTCCGCCACGGATGACCGACCGTTGCCTGAGATCATCGCCAGAGCGCAGCAGGCGATGGCGGACCTGCGCGACCTCGATGACGAGGCGCCGAAGTACAAGCGGCTCGACGAGGTGATGCTCAAGGCTGTCGACGTTATCGACGACAAGTTCAACGGCCGCGCGCCTCAGTGGCCCGGCACTGGCCTGGCCGATCTCGACAAGCTGGTGCGCGGCATCCGCCCTCGGAAGCTCACCGTTATCGCCGGCCTTCCCGGCAGTGGCAAGACCACACTTGCCCTGCAAATCGCCCAGTACAACGCCTGCGAGGCGGGGGAGCCGTGGCTGGTGTTCTCCCTGGAAATGCCCGAGGAGGAGTTGGGCGTGCGCTCAATCGCCTCGCTGGGCGGAGTGGACCTGAAGCGCCTGGACGATCCGCAGCAGTTGGGTGACGACGACTGGCCGCGCATCACATCTGCGGTGGCCAAGGCCAAGGGGGCGCCCTTGTTCATCTGCGACGATCCCAACGTGACCGCCAGCCAGATCCGCAGCACCGCGCGGCGTGTCAAGCGTGAGCACGGCCTGGCCGGCATCGTCGTCGACTATCTGGGCCTGATTCCACCAGAGGCGAAAGGGCGCACGCGCAGCGAGGAAGTGGGCAAGACCAACAAGTCGCTGTTGCGCCTGGCCAAGGAGCTCGGCGTTCCAGTCATCGAGCTGGCGCAGCTCAACCGCGACTCGACCAAGCGCCCCGGTAAGCGCCCGCAGTCGAGCGACCTGCGCGACTCGGGGGAGATCGAGGCCGACGCCAGTTGCATCCTGATGGTCCACCGGGACATGGATAGCGAGGCCGGCCAGAACGGCATCACCGAGATCCTGATGACCAAGTGCCGACACGCGCCGCCGGGCATGTGCCTGCTCCAGCAGCAGGGCATGTACGGACGATTCGTCAACTTCGCCGGCCCACGCGAGATGAGCCAAGAGGAGGTCGAGATGGGGCGTAGCTACTTCGCCAACAAACACGGCAAGAAAAAGGGGAAGGCCGCATGAGCAACGTACAACCGATGGCACCCCGCAAGGTCATGACCAGGCTGGAGCGGGAGTTTCTCAAGGTGGCCGGCCAGGAGCTGGCGCAGGTCAAGGTGGGCGGTGCTGCTGCCTTGGCTGCGCTGCTGGTCATGATCGCCAACTGGCACGGCGACCGCGGCACTCTGGGCTTTCACGACTATGGCCGGCTCTGGTTGCTGGACGGCAATGCGAAGGGCGCGGCGGTGGAAACGCTGCTGCGCGATCTGTTTGGCCTGAACGGTCCGGGGGCGGCATGAGCAGAACTCGAACCTACGTGGACAAGCTGCTGGGCGATACCGAGTACCTCCTCGAGCAGTGGGGGTGGTGGCGAATGGATGGAATGGGGGTTCCCGGATATGTGTCGCCGGCCGCCGCTATCATGAGCCAAGCCATGCCAATGTCGAGCCCCAAGGCCTACCATGTCACTGACGATATGGCCTTGGCCGTCGACCGGGTCATTGCTCGACTCATCGACAGGGCGCCGCAGGCCGGCGACTTCGTGTGGCTCTACTACGGCGCGAAGTGGCCGGCCCTGCGCATCGCGCGTGAACATCAGATCGGCGAGGCCAAGGTCAGGGAGACGTTGAAGCTGGCGGTGGGCTGGATCGATAGCGCCCTGGAGCGGTTCCGCGAGAGCGCTTGAAGAAATAGTTTTACGCGCGGAATGAAGGGTGTTTTCATACCAGCGTGAATTGCTGTGAACGCAGCGTGACGCACTCGAAACCCGGCCCTGGCGCCGGGTTTTTTATTGCGTTGTCAGGTCTGGCGCGGCATCATCAGGCCCCCGTCTGACTCGATGTTTTCCTTCCTTGGCTTTCAGCGAGATGGACGGGAGGCCCGGAAGATCCCCTCTCCCGGGCCTTTTAGTTTCCGAAGGTCGAAACTCGGTAGACGGCAGTCTCACCTGCCACATCGGGCTGTAAGCAAAGTGACGGGTTACCGACCCGCAAGGCCTTCACCCTTTGCGATATCCAATCAATGCAGGTGGAGCGCAGGATGCGCACGGGGTAGTGGCCCCTATCCACCCGCACCCATTCCTGGCCCAGCCCTCGCGCTGGGCTTTTTCATTTCCGCCCCGCCGAGGGGATTCGAGACCATGAAAATGCCCGACAAAGACCCCATCACGTGGGCTGCGCTGCTGGCGTGGCTGTCTGCGCACTATCCGCAGCTGTACGCCGCCGGCCTGTCCTTTGTGGTCGCGCTGACCCGGGTGATCTACGGCGGTGGAACGCGGCGCCAGGCGCTGCTCGAGGCAACGCTCTGCACCTTGATTACCTTGGGCCTGATTCCGGTCCTTGAGTGGTTCGGCCTGCCACAGAACATGGCTACCGCTGCTGGGGTGTTCACCGGTTTCCTAGGGGTGAAGAAGATCGCCGAGTTCGCTGATCGGATCGCCGACTGGAAGTTTCCGCGCCGGGGGGCTGGCGAATGAAGATCACCGCTGACCAACTCGACCGCGCTACCGGGTGCGGTGCTGCTACTGCCTCGACTTGGGTTGAACACATCAACGGCGCCATGGCCCGGTTCGAGATCAACTCGCCCGAGCGTGTGGCGATGTTTCTCGCCCAGGTCGGGCACGAAAGCCAGAGTCTGCGCCGATTGGTCGAGAACCTGAACTACTCCGCCGAGGGTCTGCTCAAGACCTGGCCGAAGCGGTTCACGCCGACCGAGGCGAAGCAGTACGCCCGCCAGCCAGAGCGCATCGCGAACCGCGTCTATGCCAACAGGATGGGCAATGGGTCGCCGGATACGGGCGATGGGCATCGATACCGTGGTCGTGGCCTGATCATGATCACCGGCCACGACAACTACGCCGAAGCTGCACGCGCCCTAGCGCTGCCGCTGGTGGCGCAGCCGGAACTGCTGGAGCAACGGACCTGGGCAGCCATCGCAGCGGGTTGGTTCTGGCAGTCGCGCGGTTTAAACGATCTGGCTGATCAAGGCCGATTCGAGCGGATCACGCTGATGATCAACGGCGGCTACAACGGCGCAGACGACCGTGCGGCTCGCCTCGGTTGGGCGCGCGCTGCCATGGCTGGTGCGTGATGAGGTGGTCTCCGTGGTTGGTGGTGGCGTTGGTGGCGGCTCTGGTGTTCTGGCGGCTCGATCACGTGACCGCCCAGCGTGATGACCTGCAGGCCGCCCTCAAGCAATCCGTCGAGACGGTCACCGCCATGGCCCAGCAGGCCCAGCGCGACATCCAGGCGCAGGTCCAGACCGATGCCCTGGCCCGAACCTACCAAGCAGCACTACAGGCCTCCCATGAAGAAAACCAATTGCGCCGCGATGCTATCGGCACTGGTGCTCGCGTCGTGTACGTCAAAGCCCGCTGTCCCGCAGACGGAGTGCACCAGGCTCCCGGAGCCTCCGGCAGCGCTGATGCAGGAAGAGCCGTCCTTGCTGCCGCTGATGGACAAGTTGTTTCTGATCTCCGAGCCGGAGTCGAGCGCCGCGAACTGATGATTGAGGCGCTGCGTAAGCATATCGCCGGCCTGCCGAGGTATTGCAGAAGATGATCAGCATCAAGCCGGAAGGGTTCCAGCAGCAGCTCGCCGACCTGACTGAGCTTGAGCAGCGGCAGATTCCGTACGCGACAGCCACTGCGCTTACGCGGACCGCGCAGGGCCTGATGGATCGATTGCGCGATGAGATGCGTGTCGTGTTCGACCGCCCGACCCCGTACACCCTGAACAGCCTGCTCATGGTGCCAGCCAGGAAAGACCGGCTGGAAGCGCGGGTTTGGTTCAAGGACGAAGCGGACGGTGCGCAGCCTGCATCGGTGTGGATTGCCCCCGAGGTCTACGGTGGCCCGCGTCGCAACAAGCCGGCCGAGCTTCAGCTCAGGGCCAAGGGGATACTGCCCGAAGGCAAGTACGTGGTGCCTGGCGCAGGCGCGGACCTGGATCGCTACGGGAACATCAGGCGCGGCCAGGTCACCAAGGCATTGAGCGGCATTCGCGGCTTCACTCAGGCCGGGTACAACGCGAACGCCACCGATAGCAGACGGAGCAGGGCGAAGGGTAATGCTCGCCGCTACTTCGTCATGACCCGTAAGGGCCAGCCCATAGGCATTGCCGAGCGCACAGGCCGAGGCCGCGATGCCGTCTCGATCATCATGGCCTTTGTGTCTCGCCCTTCGTATCGCCGCCAGCTGAGCTTCTTCGAGATCGCGCAGCAGTACGCCGACGAGAACCTGCCGCGTGAGTTCGAGGTGGCGATGCGCGGCGTTGCTGCTCGGTTCGCTGCGAGGCGCTGATGGATGCACCAAAGTGGTGCGAATTCTTATTGTCCAGCACAAGTTTAAAAGTTCTTCGGGTCCTCCCGGGGGTGCCCCCGTCAGAGGGTAATTCGAGCCCCGCGCGCCAAATATGTATGACCTTTTTTCGGAGGTTGGTTGTTGTTTTGTCATGAGCACAGAAGACCTCCAAAAAAAGCGCGGATGGCTGAACAAGTCCGAGATGGCCGCGAGCCTCGGGATTTCTCCGCAAGCCTTTGATAAATGGGGCGTTGAGCCTGCCGCCAAGATCGGCCGCGAGGTGTTCTATACCGCCCAGGCGGTGCTACAGAATCGCCTCGATCATGTGACCCAGAAACAACAACCTGAGGGCCTAGATGCGGAAGGTCTCGACCCGCTCGCTGAAAAGAAATTGCTACAGGAGCGCCTGCGACTGACGACTGCTCAGGCTGACGCCCAGGAGCAGAAGAACCAGGTCCAAGCGAAGACCCTTGTTCCAACTCCGTTCGCCACCTTCGCTCTTGCCAGGATCGCGTCCAAGATCGGCTCGAAACTGGAGACGGTCTGCAAGACGGTCCGCAGCCAAATACCCGATACACCGCCGTTGGTGCTGGAGGCCTTTGAGCGCGAGATAGCGCTGGCCCGAAATCTGGCCGTGGAGTTTGCTGAAGACCTACCGGAAATCCTTGATGAGTACTCTGCCACCCTGGATGAATGACCTACGGAAAGCGGTCGATCTAGGTTTGCAGGGGCTGTACAAGTCGCCGCCGATGACGGCGGTGGAGTGGGCGGAAGATCCCGACGACGGTTTCTACATGTCGGCGGAATCCTCGTACAACGAGGGCAAGTGGAAGACGGCGCCATTTCAGGTCGCCATCCTGAACGCCATGGGTAACGACCTGATTCGGGTCGTAAACTTCGTGAAGTCGGCACGCATCGGCTACACGAAAATGCTGATGGCCAACATCGGCTACAAGATTCAGCACAAGCGCCGTAATGTGCTGATGTGGAGCCCGACTGACCCAGACGCCGAGGGGATCAGCAAGAGCCACGTTAATGGCCTGATTCGCGATGTTCCGGTGCTGCTGGCGCTGGCCCCATGGTATGGCCGCAAGCATAGCGACAACACGCTCGACACCAAGGTGTTTGCAAACCGGCGGACCCTTTGGACGCTCGGCGGCAAGGCTGCTCGCAACTACCGTGAGAGATCTGCCGACGAGGTGATCTATGACGAGCTGTCGAAGTTCGACGCCGATATTGAAGGTGAAGGTTCCCCAACGTTCCTTGGCGACCAACGTCTGCGCGGTGCTGTTTACCCGAAGTCCATCCGTGGATCGACGCCTGGTACCGAGGGCCAATGCCAGATCACGAAGGCGGCCGATGAGTCTCCGCGTCGCCTGCGGTACTACATCCCGTGCCCGCATTGTGGGCATGAGCAGACGCTGAAGTGGGGCGGTAAAGATTGCGCCTTTGGGGTGAAGTACATCGCGAACGATCTAGGCGAGGCCTCTTCAGTTTGGTACGCCTGCGAGAACGAGCGGTGCAGCGGGACGTTTGAGCACCACGAAATGGTGGTTGCCTCCGAGCGAGGCCGCTGGAAGTGCGAAGTGTCGGGGGTCTGGACGCGGGACGCTATGGAGTGGTTCGGCCCGGATGACCAGCCGATAAGGACGCCGCGTTCCGTCGCATTCTACTGCTGGGCCGTGTACAGCACGTGGACCAGCTGGCTTGACCTGATCGACGAATGGCTGAAGGTCAAGGGTGATCGCGAGAAGCTGAAGACCTTCACCAACACCATCCTCGGCGAGGTATGGGTTGAGGACGAGGGGGAGCGGGTGGAGTGGCAGACACTCTATGCCCGCCGCGAGAACTACCCGAAGGTGCCGCCGCAAGCGCTTGTCCTGATGGGCGGAATCGACACCCAGGACGACCGCTACGAGGGCCGCGTTTGGGCTTTCGGCCTGGGCGAGGAGGCATGGCTTGTTCACCGTTTCATTCTGACCGGCGATCCGGCCAGCGAGGAACTGCGGCGCAAGGTGGGCTTGGAAATTCATCGGCAGTTCACTCGGGCTGATGGCGTTCCAATGCGTGTCGAGCGTTGGTGCTGGGATGCTGGCGGCCACTATTCCGATGAGGTAGAGGCCGAGAGCATCAAGCATGGCGTGCACTGGGTGGTTCCGACTTTCGGGGCCAGCACATACGGCAAGCCAATCGCCAACTTCCCGAAGCGCCGCAAGCGCAAGGTCTACAAGACCGAACTGGGCACCGATAACGCGAAGGAGCTGATCTACAGCCGCCTGCGCATTGATGTGCCCATCCCGTGGCAACCGACGCCGGGCTGTGTGCACTTCCCGATCGACAGCGACATCTGCGACGAAGACGAACTGAAGCAGATCACCGCCGAGAAGAAAAAGTCGGTGATGGCGAAGGGTGTTCGCGTCCTGCGATGGGACTCCGGCGGGCGCCGCAATGAGGCGCTGGATTGCTTCGTGTACGCCCTTGCCGCGCTGCGCATCAGCCAGCAGCGCTTCGGCCTCGACCTCGACCAGTTGGAGCGCGTGCGCGTTGATCCCGTGCCGGAGCCGGTCGCCCAACAGCAACCTTCGAACGATAACCATGCCAGCACCTCCCAGGGCTGGCTCAACACTGGAAGCGGACCATGGCTCTGACAGCGCAGCAGATGCTCGACAAATACCTGGAGGCCGAGGCCGCCGTACTGGAAGGTCGGACAGTGATCTTCAACGGACGCACCCACACCATGGAGGATATCGAGAAGATCCGCGCCGGACGCCGGGAGTGGGAGCGCCGCGCAGCCGCAGAGCAGGACCGCGCCGCCGGTCGCCGTCCTGGCCCAGCGCTGGCGGAGTTCTGCTGATGAACCTGATCGATCGACTACTGGAACCCTTGGCCCCCGAGCTGGTGGCTCGGCGCCTAGCCGCTCGCGAGGCAATCCAGGCGTATGAGGCTGCCAGGCCAGGGAGAACCCACAAGGCCAAGCGTCAGCCGCTAGGCGCCGACACCTCGCTACAGAAGTCTGCGGTCTCTATGCGAGAGCAGTGCCGGAAACTGGACGAAGATCACGATCTGGTTACCGGCCTGCTCGATCGCCTCGAGGAGAGGGTGGTGGGCGGAAGTGGTATCGGCGTGGAACCGCTGCCGCTGCGCCTGGATGGCTCGGTGCATGCCGAGTTGGCCATGGAGATCCGCAGCGCGTGGGCCGAGTGGTCACTCTCGCCGGAAACCTCTGGTGAGCTGACGAGGCCCCAGGTAGAGCGGCTGATGTGCCGCACCTGGCTGCGCGATGGCGAGGGCCTGGCGCAGAAGCTGATGGGACGAGTCCCGAACTACACGTTCGCCACGTCGGTGCCTTTCGCCCTGGAGCTGCTGGAGCCCGACTACTTGCCCTTCAGCTACAACAACCTGTCGAAGGGTATTGTCCAGGGTATCGAGCGTGACACCTGGCGCCGGAAAAGGGCCTATCACCTTCTCAAGGATCACCCCGGCAACCTGCAGACGCTGGGCGGCAGCCTGGCGGTGAAGCGCGTCGAAGCGGAACGGATCATCCACATCGCCTACCGCAAGCGGATCGGCCAGAACCGAGGCGTGCCGATGTTGCACGCAGTGCTTATCCGCCTTGCCGACTTGAAGGACTACGAGGAGAGCGAGCGGGTGGCGGCGCGCATCAGTGCTGCCCTGGCGATGTATATCAAGAAGGGCAACCCCGACAGCTACTCGGTGGAGCCCGGCAAGGACCGGAAGAACCGAACGATCCCCATCGCCCCCGGCATGGTCTTCGACGACCTCGAGCCAGGCGAAGACGTTGGGATGATCGAGAGCAACCGGCCGAACCCCTTCCTTGAAGGTTTCCGCAACGGCCAACTGCGGATGATCGGGGCCGGCACTCGCAGCACCTACTCCTCGGTATCCAGGGCCTACGACGGCACCTACTCGGCGCAGCGCCAGGAACTGGTAGAGGGCTGGCTGGGCTACGACCTGCTGCAGCACGAGTTCATCGACTACTGGTGCCGGCCGGTCTATCGGGCCTGGCTGCAGATGTACCTGTTGGCTCGGAAGGAGCGCCTGCCCGCCGACGTTGATCACCGCACTCTCTACGCGGCGGTCTACCAGGGGCCGGTCATGCCATGGATTAACCCGATGCATGAGGCCAACGCATGGGAGTTGCTGGTCAAGGCTGGCTTCGCCGATGAGGCGGAAGTTGCCCGCGCCCGTGGTCGAGATCCGCGCGAGCTGAAGAAGTCGCGTGAGACGGAGATCAAGGCGAACCGGGCGGCCGGCCTGGTCTTCAGTTCGGATGCCTACCACCAATTGGTCAAGTCCGGGATGGACCCAGTTGAGGCGGTGCAGAAGGTGTACCTGGGCGTCGGGAAGATGCTTACCGCCGACGAGGCTCGCGAACTCGTCAACAGATACGGCGCCGGCCTACCCGTGCCTGGCCCGGATTTCCCCAACGAGAGCAACAATGGAGGCGCCGATGGGCAGCCATCAAACCCTGATCCATAAAAACCTGATGCTGCCGATGGCGGCGGCGCTGACTGAGGCCAACGCCCCGCATGAGTCCTGGTACAGCATTAAGGCTGCCGGTCGCGGCGTCGCCGAGGTGTTGTTGTACGACGAGATCGGCGTCTGGGGCATCACCGCGCTGCAGTTCGCTCGAGACCTCAAGGCAATGGGCGACCTGACCAAGATCAACCTGCATATCCACTCCCCGGGCGGCGACGTCTTCGAGGGGACGGCGATCTATAACCTGCTGCGCAACCACCCGGCCAGCGTCGACGTGTACATCGATGGCTTGGCTGCCTCGATGGCCTCAGTCATCGCCATGGCCGGCGACACCATCTACATGCCCGAGAACGCCATGATGATGGTGCATAAGCCCTGGGGCATCCAGGGCGGCGATGCGGACGACATGCGCCGCTATGCCGAACTGCTCGACAAGGTCGAGGACACCCTGGTCATGGCCTATGCCAACAAGACCGGGAAGTCCGCCGACGACATCAAGGCGCTCCTCAAGGAGGAGACCTGGATGAATGGCCGAGAGGCCGTCGCTGCCGGCTTCGCCGACCAGCTCACTGAGCCGCTGCGAGCGGCCGCTCACCTTTCCTCCAAACGCATGCAGGAGTTCGCCCACATGCCCGAAGCTCTGAAAACCCTACTGGCCCCGCGCGCCCAGACCCCCGCCGCGCCGGCCAACACTCCCGCGCCGACTCCGGCACCGGCCGCGCCGGCGGCTCCCGCGGCCGCTGCCCCAACCGAGGCCGATATTCGCGCCCGCATCCTCTCCGAGGAATCTGGTCGCCGCAGCGCAATCACTGCTGCCTTCGGCGCGTTTTCCACCGGGCACGCCGAACTGCTCGCCACCTGCTTGAACGACATGAACATCACCGTCGACCAGGCGCGCGAGAAGCTGCTGGCTGCCATTGGCGCCGACACCCAGCCGGCTGCCGCCCTGAGTGGCGGGGCCCACATCCATGCCGGCAACGGCAACCTGGTGGGTGACTCGGTGCGCGCGAGCGTGCTGGCCCGCATCGGTCGAGGCGAGCGCCAGGCTGACAACGCGTACAACGGCATGACGCTCCGCGAACTGGCCCGCGCCTCGCTGGTCGATCGTGGGATCGGTGTGGCCTCGCTCAACGCGCCCCAAATGGTCGGCTTGGCTTTCACCCACACTTCCAGCGACTTCGGCCTGATCCTTCTGGATGTCGCCAACAAGTCGGTGCTGGCTGGCTGGGAAGAGGCCGAAGAAACCTTCCCGCTGTGGACCAAGTCCGGCATTCTCACTGACTTCAAGCCGGCGCGCCGCGTCGGGCTGGGCGAGTTTTCCTCGCTGCGTCAGGTGCGTGAGGGCGCCGAGTACAAGTACGTCACCCTCGGCGAGCGCGGCGAGCAGATCATCCTGGCCACCTACGGAGAGCTGTTCAGCATCACTCGTCAGGCGATCATCAACGACGACCTGCAGATGCTCTCGGATATCCCGTTCAAGCTGGGCCAGGCTGCCAAGGCCACCATCGGCGACCTGGTCTATGCGGTTCTGACCGGTAACCCGGCGATGAGCGATGGCAAGGCTCTGTTCCATGCCGACCACAGCAACCTGCTCACTGGCGCGGCTTCGGCGCTTTCCATCGACAGCCTGAGCAAGGCCAAGACCCAGATGGCCACCCAGAAAGCCCAGGTAGAGAAGGGCAAGGGGCGCACCCTGAACATCCGTCCGGGCTTCGTTCTGACTCCGGTGGCACTCGAGGACAAGGCCAACCAGATCATCAACTCCGAGTCCGTGCCGGGCGCCGACGTCAATAGCGGCATCGTCAACCCGATTCGCGCATTCGCGCAGGTGATCGGCGAGCCGCGCCTGGACGATTCCTCGGCGACCGCCTGGTACATGGCTGCCAAGAAAGGCTCTGACACCATCGAGGTGGCCTACCTGGACGGCGTCGATACTCCGTACCTGGAGCAACAGGAAGGCTTCACTGTCGACGGCGTGGCCAGCAAGGTCCGCATCGACGCCGGCGTGGCGCCGCTGGACTTCCGTGGCCTGCAGAAATCCAACGGCGCCTGATCGGTGCCAACTCCCGAGCCCCGCATCTAGCGGGGCTTTCTGTTTCTGCCATTAGGAGAATCAACCATGGCGAAGAACTATGTGGAGGACGGCAACGTCCTGACTCTCATCGCGCCTGCTGGCGGCGTTCAATCTGGCGTGCCGGCGGTGATCGGAGACCTGGTGGTGGTGCCGCTGGTAGATGCCGCCGCGGGCGAGCCGTTCGCCGGAAAAACTGGCGGCGTCTGGAGCCTGCCTGCTGCCGCTGGCCTGACCCAGGGTGCCAAGTGCAGCGTGCTCGATGGGGAACTGGTAGCTGCTGCCACTGCCGACTCGGTGGCGTTCGGCAAGATCACCGAGCCCACCGTTGACGGCTTCGCGTCGGCGATGCTGATCCAGCAATGAGCGCGCCGGGCCGTTTTGGCCGGCTGATCCAACGGCTCCACGAACGTGGGCAACAGCGGTTATCTGATGCCGTGGGCGAGTTCCGCGGCATCGGTCGTCCCCCGATCAGGGGGATACCGCTGCAGGTCGACCGAAACCTCACCTACGAGGGACCTGATGGGGTTTTCATCACGGACAAGGTTGGGATCAGTTGGCTGGCGAAGGACGTTCCCACGGCATCGCGTGGCGACCTCTTCGTCATCGGGTCGTCGCGCTATCTCGTGGAAAAGCTCATTGCGAACGACGGTTGGTTGCTGACGGCAGCAACGATCGAGGAGGAAGCATGAAGCCGAACGTGCTCACGATCGGCCGCTTGGCCTTGCTGGCGCGCCTGCAAACCATCACGCCAAACCAGGGATACCGGACAGACGCTGGCACTCGTGTGCTCTCCGGGTGGTTTAACGAACTGGTCAAGGAACGGCACGAGGGCTTTCCGCTGATTGTCGTCCAGCCCGGCAAGGAGCAGCCGCCGGAGCATCTTGATGCCGCCGTTCGCTTCCATCGCGGCTTCGACGTGGTAGGCGCGGTGCAAGGTGGGTATGACCACTATGAGGAGGCTCTGGAGGACCTACAGCTAGACCTTTTGGCGTGCCTGATGCCTGCCCCCAAGGGGCAGTTCCTGCGCTGGCTGCCCCGAGAGCGCGGCATTACCGGGCTGACGTTGGGGGCGCCTGAGCCGTACCCGCCGGGTGATGGAGTGGCCGCTGCCGTGATTCGAATCCCTGTCTATCTGAAAACCATCATCGAGGGGTAACCCATGAAGAGCGATCCCCAGGTGCCGGCCACGGTCGACGCCGCGCCTCCGGCTGCGCTGAACAAAGCCGTCGAGGTCACCCTGGCCAAGGTGCATTGGCACCAAGGCGAGGAGAAGGCGGCCGGCGAAAAGATCAACGTCAGCCCTGACCAGGTTGAATTCCTGCGCCGCGAAGGCGTGATCAAGAAGGAGGCCTGATATGGCTATCGAGAAAGAGACGTATGTGATCGGCGGACCCTTCAAGATCCGCGAGTCTGGCGCCACCGCACCCTTCCAGTTCGCTGGCCTGGTGTCCACTATCCAGCAGACCATCGAGACCAACGAGATCACTCTGCCGGATACCACCACCCCGCAGGGTGGTGAGTACGATGCCGTTTCGCGCATCACTTCGGTCGGGTTGTCGATCAACTTCCGCGAACTCAAGACCAGCATTCTGGCTGCCTTAGTGTGGGGGGACGCCACCAACGTTCCTTCTGCCACCCATACCGATGAAGCGCACACCGCCGTTCCGGGAGGCACGATCGCGCTCGACTTCATGCCGCTGGAGATCACCAGCGTGAAGAGCGATGACGGCACTACGACCTACGAAGAGTTCGACGACTGGAACATGACCGGCGCCGGCATCGAAATCGTTGAAGGGGGTGCGATCTCTGCGGCCACGCCGATCAAGGTGACTTACAAGTCCGCCACCGTCGATGTGATCGAGGCGCTGACCAACAGCGGCAAGACGTTCGAATTCCTCTTCGAGGGCGAGAACGCCGCTGGTACTCAGCGTCGCATCCAGGCGCGCTATTTCCGGTGCCGCCTGAACCCGTCGAGCCAGCAGGATTGGATCAACACCGAAGACTTCCTGGCTGCCGAGGCCACTGCCAAGGTGCTGATGGACCCGACCAAGGTCGGCGCTGGAAAGTCGAAGTACTTCAACATCAAGAAGGAACTGGCGACGGTGTGACGCCGTTCATGCCCGGCAGGGACGCCGGATGTGGGCTCGCCCGCGTGGTGCTACAGTTGCGCCATTTAGGGAGGGGTTGAAATGTACTCTAGGTCGCGCGGATTTTCCCTTATCGAGTTGATGGTTGTGGTCGTACTCTTGGCCGTTTTGGCATTCATGGCCGTTCCGAGCTTTAAGGCTATGCAGGAGGGGAACAACCATCTAGCCGGCAAAGAAGTTTTTCTCCAGCACCTGGAATTTGCCAGGTCCTATGCGCTGTCAAAAAAGACAACTGTCGAAGTCTGTGCAGAAAGTGGAGGGTGGACTGACGGATATATCGTCCGCACTGATTCTGGTAAGACTGTTTTGCTTAAGGAAAATAAGTATAAAAACATCCATCCAGTTGGAGCGTGGAAAGGCTCTATGGAGTCTGGGTGTGTGCGATTCGTATCCAATGGGAGCGCACCCGCGGTGCCTGCCCCGGCGGGGGAGTATTACGACTCTGGTTTCTTCGGTGGTGAAGAGCTGGACAAGGCTGCTTGGCGGGTGACGTTCAAGCCGTCTGGCTGGAACTGCACTGAGAAAGATCCTAAAGACCCTAAGTGCGCCAAGAAACCAACCTGATCGCCGGCTTGTGTTCTTGGTAATGGCCTGTTGATGCTAAAGTGTGAAGCGGTTCCAATGGAGAGTCGCTTATGACACGGATTTTTCCCGTTCTCGCCTTGCTTCTTGCGGTCAGTTCTGCCAGTGGGGCGACGGTCTTTAAGTGCGTGGGCCCTGACGGAAAAGTCACTTTTACCCAGCAGAATTGCCCTGACAACCAATCGCTGAACGATGTGGTTTCTGCCACCAACCAGCGCCCAAGCGGGTCAGGTGCCTCGGCTGTCATGGCCAAGCCCAAGCAGCCATCAGGTCGTACCTATAGAGGTAGTCACCAGGTCGGCAGCGGAGTGATCGTCGTCGGTGGTTCGTCGCCAAGCCCTACGTGTTCCACAGGACTCTCTGAGCGTGACCTTCGCAAGGCCAAGGTCCAGGGCAAGGTCGTTCCTGGAATGTCCAGGGAGGACGTGGAAAGCATCTACGGGAAGGTGAACCGCAACGGCAGTACCGCCGGCGCGGGTGCTGTCACCTACTGGAATGACAAGTATGTTGACCAGACGACCGTTTCGTTTGATCGTAACGGATGCGTCCAGGGTTCATACCAATCGGGCCACAAGAACTAGCCGATATAACGCTTTTTAAACAGCCCCGCCATTCGGCGGGGTTTGTGCTTTCTGGAGGGTTGAAATGTCCAGCTTTACTGCAAGTAGAGTTGTAGATATTGATGGCGTTGAGTTGACCGTGCGGGAACTTAGCGTTGCGGATGTTCGAAAACTAATGCAAGAGGTCAGTGACCAAGACCTCGTCAGTAATGCTCTCTTCGAAGATATCAGGCTTTCCGATCTGTGCCTGATGACGTCGGTTACGGAGAGCCAAATTAACGATCTCCGGCCGAGCCAACTCGCCAAGTTGCGGGATGCATGTAAAGAGGTGAACCCGCATTTTTTCGGAATGCTGGGCCGTCTCTCGAAACTCCGCGACAAGCCTTGAGGAGTTTGGAGCGCGCCATTTGCGTTCTGGTGAGGCTTGGGCATCACCAAGTCCTTGAATATCCCTGGTCGCTGTTCTTGACCGCGCTGAAGGCTGAATGAAATGGCTGACGTAAAGATCCGGCTGACTGCTGACCTCGATGATGCGCTGCGCGAGGTGTCAGGTTTCCGCAAGGAATATGCCGAACTGGTCAGGCAAGTCGCGCAACCTCTCAAGCGTTTAAACGATTTCACTGCTCTCGAAAGCACCCTTGAGGACACGCAACGCCAGGCGCGCTCGGCGCGCGAGCAGATCCGCACGCTCGGCAATGAGCTGGCATCGACGATCAGGCCAAGCCGCGAATTGCAGCAGGCGTACCGGGACTCCATTTCGGACCTGCGAAGCCTGGAGCGGGCAGAGACCGTCCAGGTAGCCAAGCTCGGAGCGATGCGCCGGGAGTTGAAGCAGGCCGGGCTGGATACGAGGAGCCTGACATCCGAACGGCAGCGGCTCCAGCGGGAGCTGGATCGAAACCTCCAGGCGGGCCGGAATGATGCGGCCACCACCAGCCTCCGGCAACAGGCCGCAGCGATCAAGCAGAGCGCGATAGAGCAGCGCCGCTTCAACTTGGAGCAAGCGCGTAGCACCCTGGGAGTCGCCAGGGTGCGCGAACTGCAGGCTGCTATCGGGCAGTTGAACCAGCAATATCGCTTGCTTCGGTCGAGCGGAACGCTGTCCACAAGGGAACTTGCCGTTGCGCAGCGGGCGCTCAAAAAGCAGATCGCGGAGACCAAGAGCGAACTCAACTCGCTTGGTGCCGGCTCGCGGCTGTCGAGCATCGGCTCTCTACGCGGGAGCGGTCCAGCGCTGGCGGTTGCGGGTCTCGCAGCCGCAGTAGGTGCTGCAACGGCGAAGCTAGCGAACGGCGCCGATACTGTTGGCCGGCTCGATTCCCGGCTTCGCCTGGCGACCCGCTCGCAGGAAGAATTCAACACCGCGCAGATCGAACTCGACCGTATCGCGGATGATGTCCAGGGCGACGTCGGCGACCTCATCGGCCTTTATTCGCGGTTGCAGCGCCCGCTTCGGGATGCGGGCATGGATCAGCGCGCCGCCCTCGAAACCGTAGAGGCGGTATCCCTTGGCCTGAAAATCGGTGGAGCCTCTGCCGAGGAGTCGGCGTCGGTCATTACCCAGTTCTCCCAGGCTATTGCCAGTGGCGTCCTGCGGGGCGAAGAGTTCAATACCGTTCTGGAGTCCTCGGATCGAATTGCTGGCGCTCTGGCGGACTCCTTCGGGGTGACTGTTGGCCGGCTTCGTGAGATGGCTGCCGCCGGTGAGCTGACGTCGGAGCAGATCGTTATCGCGCTGCGGAAGGAACTTCCGAAGCTCCGCGAGGAGATGGCTTCGTTTGCGCCGGAGATCGGCGCGGGGCTGAACCGGATCTTTTCCGAAACCCAGAAATATTGGGGGCGCAGAGCGAAGAATACAGGCATCGTCGATTGGGTTGCGAACCAGTTGAACGATGTTGCCAAGTCGATCAACACGGCGACTACGCTGGTGAAAAAGGGCGAGGGCAGCCTCACGGCCACCCTCGCCGCCGAGAAGGCGCGTCAAGAGCAGATCGTGAAGCGCCAGAACGATGCCCTGAAGCGGGCTCGGGAACAGAACGTCGCCGATCTCCAGTCTGAGGTTGTTCGGACCAAGGCCCTCCTTGAACAGTCCACCAAGAACCTCAACGACGCGCTATCGCGCCAGGCAGATGTCCGCAAGGAGTTTGCCGACCTGGTGAAGGGTATCCAGGCGACGCCCACCTCCGGAACGCAGACCTTCGGTGATGCCACTGCGGCCCAGGCCTCGGCTCGCAACGCGCTGACCGCCGGCAACAACCAAAAGGCGATCGAGGAGGCGCGCCGCGCGCTGCAGATCCTTCAGCAACTGAAGGACGCTGGCGCGAACAGCTATGGCTTCGAAGGCGTGGCCAAAGAGGTGGAGCGCATCGCCAACAAGGCCGCAGAGGTCGAGGCTGGTAATGCCAAGGCTGCGGATGACGTCAACCGCCTGAACCTGGCCGACCTCGAGGAGCGCATCAAGGCTGTGCAAAACGTCGAGGTGTCGTTCGGAATGGACTTCGAAAGCGCGGAGACCTTGAAGCAACAGGTCGCCGACATCGCCGCCGGACTGGCTGAGCAGCTCGTGATACCTATCACGCTGGTTCCGCCTCCGGAGATGGGCTTGCCTGGCGTGCCCAGCATCACCCCCAAGATACCCGGGTTTGCCACTGGTACGCAGAGCGCTCCCCCTGGTATGGCGTGGGTTGGGGAGCGTGGGCCGGAGTTGATGATGATGCGCGGAGGAGAGCGCATCTTCAACGCGGTGCAGTCGCTGCAGATGTCGCAGAGGTATCAACGAACTCTCCCCGAGATACCCGAGATTCCGACTGCGGCGCTTCAGCAGGCGAATCCGCCGGCAGCCATGCAAAACCTGGGATCGCTGACCCTCAACCTGGGTGGAGACGATGCCGGTTTCACCGTTTTCGGGACACACGACACGCTCCGAGATATACGCAAGGCCGCTTCGAAGTTCGGGCGGACGCGCCCAAAATGACCAAGCCCGCCTCGTGCGGGCTTTTTTTATGGAGTTGGGAATGATCATTCCGAACGTGATGCTTGGGGGCGTACCGATCGTGATACACGGCGGCGCCCCGCAGTGTCAGTACCAGGCTGTAGATGGCGGCGTCGAGCGATTGAGGCTCAGCGGAGGTGCGGCAGTACAGATGACGCACTGGCGCAAGACGGCAATCACCATCAGCGGTTCAGGATGGATCGGTACGGGGATGCTTGGGCTCGACTTCGACAGCCCACTGGAGCTGCGATGCAATGCGTCGCTTGGCATCTCGGGTCGTACTGCCGCCGACCGAGTATTCACCATCCCTGGAGAGGTTCGCCCCGATGCCAGTCCGTGGGGGCTGGCGCTGGTCGGCCGTGAGTGGGTCAGAACGGACGTGTCGTCCGCCGGCCAGGTGGTAACCGTGTCGGAGATCCCAGGCGCGCAACTCTACCGCGTCGAGTGGTGGCCGCTGTTCCACGTCTTCGCGTCGGTCCCTCCTGAAGCGCTTGATTCTTCGAACAACAGCCGGACCTGGCAAATTGTCGCTGAGGAAATCTGATGCTCAACGGTGGACCGCTCAATAGCGCTGAGCTGAACTCGGCCGCTCAATCCGTTGTGCCTGGTCCTGAGCCGATCATTCCAGGCTACGCTTTCACCTGGCGAGCAATCGTGCGTGTTGGCGATGACGACGTTACACCGCTCCTGACCGGGGAGATCGAGGTCGATCGTGAAGAGGGGGCGGCAGGCGTCGCTTCCTTTTCGATCTATCTCGGCGACGGCCCTGTTGTCCCTACGGACTGGATTGGTCGAACCGTAACCATCGACTACGCAACGGAGACCGCCGGCGAGCTGAGTCAGGGCCGGCGGTTTACGGGAAGGGTTACGCAGCCAGCCTGGAATCCTGTTCGGCGCGTCCTGGACGTCAGTTGCACTGACCAGTTGCAGCAGCGTGTAGAGGCCATGGAGATTGCGGCCGTTGACGCCTTGGTCGGCGGCGCCTGGTCCGCCGATGTGTTCGAGCCGGTCGATGGACGCTCGCGGTGGGACTACGCCCAGGAGCGTTTGACCAGCGTTACCGGGAGCTTGGACTGTTCGCCATACGGCGCTCTCCGCGTCACGTCATGGCTTTCGGTGGCTCCTGCCTTCGAGTTCGGCCAAGGCTCTACGGTATACGGGTCGCTTGCGGTCGAGTTGGCCGACCTGAGTTCGCAGACGAACAGGATCGAGATCGAGTGCGACTACCGATTCAGCCGGCTCTGGCAGTTGAACGCATCGTATGGATGGCAGCACCCCGGGACGGGTAACGCTGTTGGCGAGGCGGGGTTCTGTAATTGGCGCGGCGACGACACCGAGCTACCGGATGTCGAGATGATCACCTCGGCGACCGAAAGCAGCGGTCAGACGTTGTTCTATGCCACCTGGTATCCACTGCCGCCAACCGGGGTCTACTGCAATCCGCCAGCGGCCTGGGTCAATAGTTTCACCGACCTGCTGTTGGGCGGAAACTGGATCGCTGGGAGGCGCTGGACGCAAGCCGTCACCGAGCGCTACCGGCTGGTCATGGAGGTTCAGCCGAGCGTTGCGGCGACCGGTCCGATTGTCGGTCGGCAGCGTGCCTCGTTCGAGGTCGAGTCGGATAAGGGCGAGCGCTGGGAGAGCGAACCAGTCACCGGCGGCAGCACCGGCCACGACGACGAGGCTGACGAGAGCCGGCGCCTGGCTGCGCTTAACTGCCTGCTTGCACAGGGAGCTACGACGCTCATCGCCGCGCACCGCGGCACGACGGTCACTTGGGACGTACCCACCAGCATGGTGCTACCGATCGACCTGGTGCATACGATCCGCCTTGATGATCAGGGAGCCCGCGCGGTGGGCAAGTGCCGGCGCATCGTTGATCGCTTCGACCTCGCATCCGGAAGCGCCCTGACCACGCTGTCTATCGCGGTGATGCGCGGTGGTGGCGGCGTCGCTGATGCGCTTGCGCCGCCGGCGGGTTCGGTTGCTCCAGCCAGCCCTCCTTCAGGCGGGGGGCAACTGCCAACTCAACTCGGCGGGCGCAACAGTAGTCCGGTGTACGACGAGGAGGCAGATGGGTTCTCCGGCAACTGGACGGAGAACGACCTAGACATTAATCCGAGCCTAGAACTGTTCCCGAGGCGCTTTGTTGTGACGTCGCCAGAGATACCGGCGAACTACCGGGACGAGCATGCGCCGGAGATCGCGGCCACCTACCGGGTAGCTGTACCCGATGACGTACTGGAGATGTAGCGATGGCGAGAGCTTGGATCAACAACTGGAAGACGACGCTGAGCGCCGGCCTTTCGCCTGGCGAATTGAGCCTGACGGTGCCGGATGCTGCCGCCGCGCTGCTACCGCTCTCTGGCGGTAGCTGGGTGCTGTTGACGCTGGCGGATGCTGCCGGCGCTCAGCATGAGATCGTGAAAGCAACCGCGCGCGCCGGTGGTGTGCTGACGATTGAGCGCCGACAAGAAGGAACAACTGACGGTAACTGGGCGGCGGGAACGGCGATCTATGCAGCCGTCACGGCCGGCGATCTCATGGCGCTCCAGGCGCGCATCCAGGCTCTGGAGTCCGGGGCGTCTGGCGGCACCCTTGTCGACGAAACCGGCGCAACGCTGGTCGACGACGCCGGCAACAACCTGATGATCATGGAGAACAACTGATGGCAACTGTTACGCACGTCCTGTCCGGTGCTGGCGCTCCACCCTCGGCCCCACCCAGCGTGGGCGCTCATTACGTAAACACGACAAATGGTGACCAATACCTTGCCAAGGGCACGGCCTCTGCGGCGGATTGGGTGAAGCAGGGCGGTGGCGGTGGCAGCGCTCCGAGCGAGGTGCTGCATGTAAATACCGACGGCCAGTTCCTTCTCGAGCCTCAACACTCATTTGTTGAGGCCCGTCTGTTCGCAATTCCCGAGCTCGGCACTGCAGCAATTGGAATCGATCCCAGCACATCCCGACAGTTCGACCTGAATATCAGGACCGCCGGTCCGAGCGGGCAGCAACTGCAGATCAGAGTTACGTCCGGTGAATTGCCCGGAGGGATGTCGATCGTTGGCACAACCAGGCAGTGGGCTGTTCAGGAGTCGTATGGGTTCTTGATCAACGCAAATGACCTCAACGGCGAAGTGTGGGCGCGCGTCTATTTCGATGCTGACGAACTCACCCTGTCGATGCTTGTGTTCAGCGATGTGCCGAACGCGTAGGAGATAGCGCATGGCTCTATCAGATGAGCGCCGCAGCATCGGCGCGAGGAACGAAGCGATCCGCCGCGCCGGCGGTCAGCGGGTCGAAGCGGAGCGCCGCGGTGACCAGGGCTTGACCGCCGCGCTCAACCGTCTGATCGAGCCGGAACGCCAGGCGCGGTCGCTGCGGAAAATCGATCCGCGCGGCGCCCTGGATGCAAAGCGCGGGAGGGCGGACTACAACCCCGCTGGCAAGCAGATCGGCGGGGGTGGCGGTATTGCGAGCCCCCTGATCGAGGAAGATGCTGGCCAGCGCGAATACTACGAACTGCAGACAATCCCCACCAGCGATGGCCTGGCCTGGCTCCGGTATCGCAGCGTGAAGAAGATCGTCATGACCGACGCGTCAGGCGCAGAAGTTGTGATGGAGTACGCGAACGATGTTTCCCAATAGCCCGCTCGATGAAGCTCCGCAGGTATGGGGGTGGCCATGGCACGGCCTAATACGACAGCCAATCAACGCCGTTGATTCGACATTGACGTTACCAAGCGGGCGAACGATGAAGATGCCGCCTGTCAGGCTCGCAAATAATACGGCCCTTTGGGACGTAGGCATGCCTATCCCTGAAGTGGAAACCGATGATCCAGATGAGCAGTGGCTAAACCGAGCGATTTTGCGTGGAACGGATTTGTCCGAAGCTTATGGCGGGGTTTCCTTACAGCCTGCATTTATACGTGGTTACACGATTCGATACGGCGTAAGCGTTCAATACAATTTTTTTCTCGAAACAATAGCTGCTAGCTGTTTGTTTCGGGATGGATTTACAGGGTTTTCTGGGACGGTCAGTAGCAATGCAATATCTCTGTCAGACCTTGGATTGCCCGTCAAGCCGGACGGTATCTCTTTCGAAGTTCTGGATGTAAATAACGACGGAACACGCCGTCTCTACCTGGCTAGATACCAAGAGACCGCTGGGAGTGGATTCATTGGTGTTGGTGGGATGCTTGAGTTGCGTGTGAGTGCGAGCGGCGCGAACAGCTTTCAAGCGGAACTGTCCGTGGTTGCACCTTGGGAGCGAATACAATTCGAGACTATCGACAGCAGTCGAACAGATGTTGACCCGAATACCCATACCCGCTTTTGGCGTGGGACGCCGGAGGACCCAGACGGCCCGTTCAATGAAAGCAGTGGAGAGCCGCCACCCCCGCCATACCCGGGGCATCCGTGGGCGCCTCACGTGTATAGAGTTCTAATCGGAGAGTTTTCAGCATCACTTCGCGCAAGGTCAACTGCTGGAGCGTGGTATGGATTGTCTGGCTCCCTTGAACTAATAACGCTCGAAGTTTCTATCGTGTCAACGATGTCGCGCTCGGCAGGTATCTCTGGCGATCACATCTCATTTAGCATGACCGAAGATATTTCGTTTTCCTACACCTTGAGCTCTTCTTCCGGCGGGTCCTCAGAGTCGCTGTACAACTCGCTTTCTACGAGCGGGGTTCTTAATGGGCCTGGTTCTATCCAATGGACTGACAGCATCACTGGTCAAAGTGTCGCGAGTGGATCGGAGTCTATTAGCTTGGGTGATATATACCTGCTTACTCCTGATGTTGGCGACAGTTATGCGGAAGGATTGGACTGGTCGTCGCCAATTGAGCTGTTCCCGGGGCGTCCGTCGACGATAAGCGACCAATCTGCGTGGCCGGTGCTTAGATACTCAAACAAGCTTCTAGGCCTTTTTTTCTATCGTGGTAGAGACCGTCGGTTTGCTGGAGTGGCTCTCACCCCGCATGGCCCCCACGGATCGCGTCAGGTTGATGTGGATGTTAGTGGCTTTTCCCCGTTAGAGATGGAGGCGTGGGGCAAGGGCTCCTACAACCCTCTCACCGGCGACGCTATACGCAACGACCCCAGCGCTTTCTATTCCTACGTTTGATCCCTCCAAAGGAGAAGCCGCATGACGCCGGCCTGTGTACCCCTGCGCATTGAAAAAGGGGCGACGTTCCGCGACGCACTGCGGATCATGCAACCGAGCCTGGTCTACCGGCCGATCACCCAGATCGCGCCGACCGCTCCCGTCCGGCTGACCATCCCTGGGCACGGATTGCCTAGCACCTGGCTGGCATGGGTCGATGGCGCGCAGGGCATGCCCGAGCTGAACCGCGCCCGGCTTCGGCAATTGCCTCACCGGGTCGCGTCCATCGACGACAACACCGTCGAGATCAACCTGCTGTCAGCCGTTGGGCTGGCGCCTGTGGGCGGGCAGTTGATCTACCAGCCACCCGTTGACCTCACTGGCGCCGAGGTGCGGATGCAGATCCGCGCCGAGCCAGGCGGGACTGTGCTGATGACGCTGGCGCTCGGCTCCGGCCTTGAGATCGCTGGCGCCGGAACGATCTCGCGGGAGATATCGGCCTCCGATACCGCGGCGTTGGCATGGGCGTCGGCGGTCTACGACGTGGACGTGACATACCCAGATGGCACGGTCCACCGCTACTACAGCGGACCGATCACTGTGAGCCGTGGGGGAGGGTGCGATGGATGACGCCGCCGAGCCCTGGGCGCTGGCGGTCGAGGTTGATTGCGAGCCGCTTGTGCTCAGCGAGATGCAGGAATACGCGGTCACCGTGACGCCGCCGGCTGATGTGCTTGTGGTTGTTGCGGGTGACCAAGGGCCTCCCGGGAGGGATGGCGTAGACGGTGCCCAATGGGGCGCGACAGATTGGTGATGACATGGCCCAGATTCGATTTTTCAAAGTGGCGACCCTGCCGGGTACGCTGGAACCCGATTCGTTCTACTTCGTCGAGAACGGCAGCTACTCGGAGTCCTACCTGACGAACAGCGCCGGCGTGGCGCGCTCGATCGGTAACAGCGCGATGATCAATGCGCTGATCAACGAGGCGTTGGCCAGCTTGCCCGGCACCGGCGCGCCGATCCTGTTCGTTGCGGATATCGCGGCACGCGACGCCCTGGAGCCGGAGGGAGCCATTTTCGTCCTTGTTCAGGACGCAAGTGCGGACCCTACAGTAGATGCCGGCGCGGCGTTGTACGCCTGGAACCCGGCGACCAGCGCCTGGCTGAAGGTTGCTGAATACGAAAGCATGGACGTCGAGCTCAACTGGGACGCGATCAATGGGCGGCCGACCTCGACGCCGGCGCAGATCGACACTGCCGTTTCCCAGGCGCACACGCACGCGAACAAGTCGACGCTGGACAAGTTCGGTGAGGATTCGGGCCTGGTGCGCTTCAACGGCCAGCCGATCCCGGCCGAGTGGAATGGGACGGCCTGGTAATGGCTGCCCTCCAGACCCACAAGGTCGTCGCGCAACTGCCTGCCGCGCTGGAGCCGAACGCGATCTACTTCGTCCGGCGCAGCACCGGATACGACCAGTTCGTGACCAACGGCGCGGGCGTGGTGGTGGCATACCCGATGAACGTCCGCATCCCCGCGGCTGTGCCGGGATATCTCGTCGATGGCTCCATGCTTCGGCTCACGATGAACCCTGACGGCCAACTGCCGGCTTACACCGCTGGCGGCGCAACTCTCAACCTGCAGGTGCTTTTCAATGGCTGATGTACGCCCGACGAAACTCCAGGCCGACGGAAACGGCTACGGCAGTCTCCGCGAGTTCGCCGACGGCGACACGGTGCCGCTTGCCCTGGGCGGCACTGGCGCTGCAACCGCTGCTGGCGCTCGCACATCCCTTGGGCTTGGGAGTGCTGCAGTTAGATCTGCCCTGGGTTCAACTGGGGCTTTGTACTCGCGAGACAGCATCCTCGGCGCCGTTTCGCAGTCGAGCGGGGTGCCAACTGGCGCGGTGATCCAGCGGGGTAGTAATGCGAACGGTGAGTTCGTGCGGTTCGCTGATGGAACGCAAATATGCATAGTCACGTTGTTGGGCGACGGTAGTCAGCAGCCAGGTACGTCTATATCACTGCCCCTGCCGGCTGCATTTCTGGGTAATTGGACCACAGGTGTCAGCGTGAGCTGGGCGTCGCATGCGAGCAATCCTTCTGTGGCAAACGGGCTGAAAGTTGCCTATGCAAACGGCTCGACATTGTTCTTCATCCTTCAGGACGCACTGGCCACCAATCGTTTGATTTTCACTTTGGTAGGGAGATGGTTCTGATGATCATCAAGTTGTCACCGTACGCACCACTGCCAGGCAGCGACGAGCACCTGTCGCTGAGCAGGGCTGGCGATGTACTCACCGTGAACGGCCAGGCGTTCGACTTCACACCGTTACCGGAGGGCGGTGAACTGCCGGCTGAGGCGATTGGATCGGAGTGGTTCGCTGGTTCCGTAGTGCGACGCGCCGGCCGCATCCAACTGATCCTGCGGTTCCCGCTTGCCGCCGATGCCAGTGCCGCCGCTCGCTTCCCTGGACCGCTGATGATCGAGGCCGATGGCCCAGTGGAGTTACCGCGATGATCGACTGGAGCAAGGTAAAGGCCGCTGAACAGCAGGCGCAAGAGCGCAGGCAGGCTGAGTACGATGCCGCAACCGCGGCGCGGGCAAATGCCTACCGCCTGGAGAGTGACCCGCTCAAGACCGAGGCCGAGTTCGACGCTATCAAGGCCGGCGTGGAACCGGACTACAGCGCCTGGATCGCCAAGGTCGAGGAGATCAAGGCCAGGTATCCGCTGCCGGAGGCGATCCTAGGCGAATGACAGGCTGTCATAAAGCTGGCATTACCGAGCCAAAACAGCCCATTCAGGCACAAAAAAGGCACTTGCGATAATCGCTAAGTGCCTGATTTTGTTAGTTCATTTGGTGGAGCCGGGGGGATTTGAACCCCCGTCCGCCAGCTCTCCGCTATCGGTTCTACATGCTTAGCCAGCTCTACTGAGTTAACTCCGCGCCGCCCGAGTGGCAGGGTGCTTGGAGCGAGCTGTATGAGTTTTAGCCGTTACGTCTACAGCGAACTTGGCGGCGATCCTGTTCTATCTGACAGTCGTTTCGGGTTTACAGGCATCCCCTAGCGACTGCTAGCCGCATTAAGCAGCTAGAGCGTAGTTGTCGTCGTTGGCAACTATAAGTTTGCAGCAGCGAATTTACGAGTTCTGCTACCAGCTCGGCATGCCCCTCAAGTTTTGTTACCGGCGTCGAATCCTAATCGGCCCCAAAACCTTGACAGGTCGACGACCAGTCTACGGCAAAGGGCTGCGAGAGTCCAATCCGCCGCTCATAAACCTTTGACGCCGCTGGGTTTCCCCTCCGGAGGCGGGCTCAGGTCCAGGGCTTTGGCCGGTGCCTTGGCGTTCCGCCCGGGCGCCAGCTGCTTTTCCACGTCGGCCTGGATCGCCTGCAACACCGGTTGCAGGTCGCGCATGTTGCCGCGGACCTCGGGGTAAGGGTGGTCCTTGGCGAAATCGGCGATGCGTTCCAGCAACTGGGCGCGCACCGGGGAGGGCAGGTGGATGAACAGCTCGGGCATTTCCTTGGCCAGTTCGGCGGAGTAGAGCACCAGGTCCTGGCGCTCGAACTGGGCGGTGAGGCCGAGGTAGTCGAGGGCGCTGCCGGTGAGCATCGCCGCGGCCGCCTTGGTTTCCTGCATGCCCTGCAGGCGCGCGGGGTTGCGCTGCTCGGCCTGGGACAGGGTCATCCAGAATTCGACGGTGAGGGTGAACAGGATCGACTGCTCGCGCAGCGAGTAGCTCATCAGGCCCAGCGCCTCGGCGCCGTAGGGCTGTTTGGCGGCGCGGAAGTCGAAGTACAGGCGCATCAGCTCCTTGAGCTTGAACAGTACTTCGCGGGCCTCGTTCTGGCGGATCTCCAAGGGGCTGTAGATGTTCAGCTGCGGGCGGAAGTTTTCCTCGCTGACCATGCGCAGGTAGAGCGGCCCGGTGAATTCGCCGCTGCGTCGCGGCAGGGCGTTTTTCTGGGTTTCCTCGAGCTTCTTCAGGGCGTCGATCAGCACCTGGTAGTCGTGGCTGTCCCAGGGCTTCTGGATGTCCGGGATGCGCTGGCCGAGGTAGTAGAGGTCGGCGGCCGCGAGCGGGCGGCCGAGAACCAGTAAAAGGATGGCCAGCGGCCAGAGCAGGCGGCGTGATAGGGTCGGCACGGACTTTCCTTGCGGGGCGCGTGGATCGGCCTAGGTTAGCGATGGCCGGGGCCGCCGTCACCCCGCGCTTCGATTGGGGCGGACGGGATGGCAACGGCGCAGTGGGACGGCTTGCAGGCGGTATTTGAGGATCTCGGCGGCTACGGCGCGCTGGCGCGCCAGGCGGCGCAGGGCGAGGGGCCGCTGGTGGGGCATCTGCAACGAACCAACATCCAGCTCGCGGCGATCCCGGTGTTCACCCGCAAGGGGATCGCCGAGACCACGGTCAACGACTTGCTGGAGGCTGCGCGGGTCTCGCGGCGGACTTTCTACAAGTATTTCGCCGGCAAGCTGGAGGTGCTGGAAAGCATCTACCACAGCGCCGTGCAATTGCTGCTGGCGCGCTTCGGCGGGCTGCGCAGCGAGGCCGGCAGCGACGAGGACTGGTTGCGGGCGATGGTCTCGCTGTTCTTCGACTACCACCTGGCGGTCGGTCCGATCATTCGCATGATGCAGGAGGAGGCCCTGCATGCCGGCTCGCCGCTGGCGGCGCACCGGCAGCGCGCGCACCTGAAGATTATCGAGCTGTGGGCCGAGCGCCTGGGCGCCCAGGGCGCGGCCCACGATGCGCTGACCTACCGGGTGCTGATCTGGGCGATGGAGGCGGCTTCGCTGGAGCTGCTCAATGCCAGCGACCCGCTGGAGCTGCCGCGGGTCAAGCGGGTGCTCGGCGACCTGCTGGTGGGTACGCTCTGTCCCCGCACCCAGGCTCCGACGAGACTGCAAGGGTAACAGCCGGGCAGTCGCCGCTCGCGCCTACAGAACCTAGGTTGGGCTCGCAGCCCGCCGTGGCCATGCTCTGATGCCCTGTCATAACAACAAGACGGGAGACGTGCGTCCATGTCCGCGACACCCTATCTGCTGCAACCGCCGCTGGCGGTCGGATTCGCCCGCCTGGGCTTCGGCTCTCTCTCGCTGGAGTCGTTGCGCGAACGCTACGCCGCACCCTCCAGCGGCTCGCGCTTCATCGAGCTGGACGGTTTCCCGCTGCACTACCGCGACGAAGGCAGCCGCGACAAGCCGGTACTGGTGATGATCCACGGCGTAGTGGCCTCGCTGCACACCTGGGACGACTGGGTGAAGGCGATGTCGCCGTACTTCCGCATCGTGCGCTTCGACGTACCGGGCTTCGGCCTGACCGGGCCGGGGCGTGACAGCCGTTACTCTGGCGAGCGCATGGTGGCGATCCTCGGCCAGTTGCTCGATTTCCTGAAGATCGACAAGGCCTCGATCGCCGGCAACTCCCTGGGCGGCTATATCGCCTGGAACTTCGCCCTGGCGCAGCCGCAGCGGGTGGAGCGGCTGGTGCTGATCGACCCGGCCGGTTACCAGATGCGCAAGGTGCCGTGGATGATCGCCTCGGCGGCGCTGCCCGGCTCGACCCTGGTGATGCCGCTGTGGATGCCGCGAGCGCTGATCGCCCAGGGCATCAAGGAAGTCTATGGCGAGCCGGGGCGGATCAAGCCGGGGGTGGTCGACCGCTACTACGATCTGAGCCGCCGCCCGGGCAACCGCAAGGGCATGATGGAGATCTTCCGCGTGTTGCTGAAGGTCAACCGCGAGGAGCTCGGCACCTCCGGCGAACGCATCGCCCGGATCGTCGCGCCGACCCTGCTGATGTGGGGCGAACGCGACCGCTGGATCTCGCCGAAGCATGTACCGCTGTGGCAACGCGACCTGCCGGGGATCCAGGTGAAGACCTATCCGGGCGTCGGGCATATCCCCATGGAGGAGATTCCCGAGCAGACCGCGGCGGATGCACTGCGCTTCCTGATGGCCTGATCCCAGGCCTTCATGAAGAAGCCCGCGCTGGTCAGTCGCGGGCTTTTTAATGCGTGGACGAAAGGCCGAAATACCAGGCAGGGCAGGGAAGCGATGCATGCCCCTCTCGCGGCGCGGAGGGGCGGCGAGGAGGGTCAGGCGGCCTTCGGTTCCGGTTCGAATTGGTCGCGGTACTGCTCGATGAGGTGCAGGTTATTGTGCTGCCAGGGGTGGAAGTCCTTCTTGTAGAAGTCCAGGTACACGCCCACCAGCGAGCGGAACACGCCCTCCTTGCCCCACAGCCACTTGATGCCGTCGCGCCAGACCTTGAAGTTCCACAGCAGGCCGTCGCGCTTGAGCATGTGGACCAGGCCCTTGGTGGTGTCGAGGGCGAAGAAGAAGGTGCCCTGGACCATCGCCCGGCGGCGCAGCCTGGCCTTGCCGTTGACCAGCATGAACACGTCGTAGGCCACCGCCTTGTGCTCGGTTTCCTCCAGTGCGTGCCAGCGCCACAGGCGGGCCATGGTCGGGTCGGCGCCTTCCAGCCACCTGGGGTTGCTCAGCAGGCCGTCGGCCATGATCGCGGTGAGGTGCTCCAGGGCCGCGGTGGCCGCCAGTTGCCGCGACGGGTGCAGTTTCTGCTGGGCGAAGCGGATGCGCCGTTTGGCGCCGCCTTCCAGGCGGTCGATGTCGTAGCCGAGGGCGCGCAGGCGGTCGCTGTAGACTAGGTGCTCGCGGCTGTGGTGGCCTTCCTGGCCGATGAAGCCACGGATCTGTTGCTTCAGCGCCGGGTCCTCGACCCGTTCGCGGTAGTGGCGCACGGAGTCGATAAAGAAGCGCTCGCCATCGGGGAACAGCACCGACATGGCGTTGAACATGTGGGTCTTGAAAGCGTCGCCGCTGTGCCAATGGCGCGGCATCGGATCGGGCAGGTCGAAGTCCAGATGACGCGGGCGGATCTCCAGACCTTCGGGGGTGGTGCTGGCCATAGCGGCTCCCTGTGATGGTGAAGGACCATGGGATCGACTATCGCTTGCGGGGGATAGCCTCACAAGGTTATCTTCTGCCAACTTTCCGGTCATATCCGGCCAGCGGTCAGAACAATAAACAACCATGAAACAACCGCTCAATTTCACCGCCGAACTGGTGCCGGTGGCCTATGCCGAGGCACTCCTCGATCTTGTCGCGGAGTACGGCGTATCCCGCCAGGCGCTGTTCGACGCTGCGCGGGTGCGTCCCGAGGTGCTGGACAGCCCGAACGGCCGCCTGTCCTTCCTCGACTTCAACCAGCTCACCTACAGCGCCCAGGCCCTGTGCGGCGAGCCGGCGCTGGGGCTGGTGCTCGGCCAGCGCCTGAACGTCTCCGCCCACGGCATCCTCGGCTACGCGGTGCTGTCCAGCGCCAACTTGGGCAAGGCCATCCAGTTCGCCCTCAAGTACTACCGGGTGCTCGGCCTGGCCTACGAACTGGAACTGGTGCTCGATGACGGCCGCGCCGAGTTGCGCGCGGTGGAGTCGATGCCGCTGGGCGCCGCTTCGGTGTTCGCCGCCGAGGGCCTGATGGCGACGCTGTATTCCATCGCCTGCTTCCTGGTCGGCGAGCCGTTGCAGGACGTGCGGGTCGGCTTCGCCTATCCGCCGCCGGCCCATGCCCGGCGCTACGCCGAGGTGTTCGGGGTGGCCGCGGAGTTCGAGCAGCCCTGGCACTGGCTGAGCATGCCCAGCGAGTACCTGGAACGACCGATGGCGCTGGCCAACCCGGCCACGGTGCAGATGTGCGAGCAGCAGTGCGAGGCGCTGCTGGCCACCCTGGACGTCCAGGAAGGCCTGCTGACCCGTGTGCGCCGCCTGCTGCTGGCGCGTCCCGGCGACTTCCCCGATCTCGAACAGGCCGCCCGCGAACTGCACACCAGCGGGCGCAGCCTGCGCCGGCACCTGTCGTCGTTGGGCACCACCTACCAGCAGGTCCTCGACGATGTGCGCAAGCGCCTGGCCCTGCAATACCTGACCACCACCCAGCTACCTCTGTACGAGATCGCCCTGCTGCTCGGCTTCAACGATTCGTCGAACTTCCGCCGGGCGTTTCGCAAGTGGACCGGCAAGCTGCCCAGCGACTACCGCGAAGCGCCCTGAGCCGACGCCGGCGATCCTCTGCAGCGGATGGATGTGCCATGCTTGGCGTTTCATAGAAATCCATGGCGCGCTTGCCGCGCCGACCGTGATCGGAGTCTTGCATGTCGACATCCCCCGCGCTGATCCGCGAAACCTTTCCCGTCGGGCCTTTGCAGTGCAACTGCACCATCATTGGCGATCCGCTGACCAGGAAGGCCATCGTCGTCGATCCGGGCGGCGACCACGAACTGATCCTGCAGCGCCTCGACCGCCTCGGCCTGCAGGTGGTCAGCATCATCCATACCCACGCGCACCTGGATCACTTCCTCGCCTCCGGCGAGATGAAGAAGCGCACCGGCGCCAGCCTGCACCTGCACAAGGACGACCAGTTCCTCTGGGACAACCTGGAGATGCAGTGCCAACTGTTCGGCGTGCCCTACACGCCGGTGCCGGCCCCGGACCGCTGGCTGGCCGACGACGAGGAACTGGCCTGCGGTTGCGGAGTGGCACTGCACACGCCGGGGCATACGCCGGGCTCGATGAGTTTCTGGTTCCCCCGGGCGAAGCTGCTGATCGCCGGCGACACCCTGTTCCGCCGTGGCATCGGCCGCACCGACCTGTGGGGCGGCGACTCGGCGGCGATCCAGCGTTCGATCAGGCAGCGTCTGTACAGCCTCGACGAGGACGCCACGGTGGTCGCCGGCCATGGCCCGGACACCACGCTGGGCGAAGAGATGCGCGAGAACCCCTTCGTCAGGGGCTGAAAAGGATTTTTCCGAGCATCGGGAATTTTGCCACTTGGCTATGCTCTAAGATATCGCCCGCCCCTCACGCAGGGGCGTTTCAGTACCTCGAGGAGTAGTTTTCCCATGTTCACCTCCCGTTGCCTGCCTCTGGCCGCAGCCGTCACCGCACTGGCGCTGCTCGCCGGTTGTGCCAACAACAACCCCTACGACACGCAAAGCCAAAGCCAGGGTGGCATGAGCAAGACGGCCAAGTACGGCGGACTGGGTGCGCTGGCCGGCGCCGTCGCCGGCGCTGCGATCGACCACAACAACCGTGGCAAGGGCGCGCTGATCGGCGCTGCCGTTGCCGGCGCGGCCGCCGCGGGTTATGGCTACTACGCCGACAAGCAGGAAGCCGAGCTGCGTCGGCAGATGGAAGGCACCGGCGTGGAAGTGCAGCGCCAAGGTGACGACATCAAGCTGATCATGCCGGGCAACATCACCTTCGCCACCGATTCGGCGAACATCGCCCCGAGCTTCTACGCGCCGCTGAACAACCTGGCGAACTCGTTCAAGCAGTACAACCAGAACACCATCGAGATCGTCGGCTACACCGACAGCACCGGCAGCCGCCAGCACAACATGGACCTGTCCCAGCGTCGTGCGCAGAGCGTGGCCGGCTACCTGACCGCCCAGGGCGTCGACGGCACCCGCCTGAGCACCCGCGGCATGGGCCCGGACCAGCCGATCGCGAGCAACTCCACTGCCGACGGTCGCGCGCAGAACCGGCGCGTCGAGGTCAACCTGCGACCGGTTCCGGGCGCCCAGGGCCCGGCGCAGACCCAGCCGCAGTACTGATCGCGGCCTGGACGAAAAAGCCCGCCATTCGGCGGGCTTTTTCATGGGCGCTGGTCGGCGCTCTTCGTCCTACGCCTTGGCGTTACCGGGAAACTCGCGGTGCAGGCTGTCGAGCAACTGGTCCTTGCGCTCCCACAGCTGGTTGACCCATTGCTGGAATTCCGCGCGGTAGCCGGCGTCCTGGTCGTAGCTCTTGCCGACGAACTGGCGCGGAATCTCCAGTTCCTCGAAGCGCACCACGACGTCCTTCAGGCGTCCGGAAAGCAGGCACCAGAAGGTCGGGCTGCCGTCCGGGTAGTGGATGGTCACGTTGACCAGGGTCTTCAATTGCTCGCCCATTGCGTCGAGGACGAAGGCGATACCGCCGGCCTTGGGCTTGAGCAGGTGGCGGAACGGCGACTGCTGCTCGTCGTGCTTAGCGCGGGTGAAACGGGTGCCTTCGAGGAAGTTGAACACCGCTACCGGGATGCGGCTGAACTTGGCGCAGGCCTTGCGCGTGGTCGCCAGGTCCTGGCCTTTCTTCTCCGGGTGCCTGGCCAGGTAGGCCTTGCTGTAGCGCTTCATGAAGGGGAAATCGAGGGCCCACCAGCACAGGCCGATGATCGGGACCCAGATCAGTTCCTGCTTGAGGAAGAAGCGCAGCAGCGGGATGCGTCGGTTCAACTGGTATTGCAGGACGAGGATGTCGACCCAGCTCTGGTGGTTGCTGGTGACCAGGTAGGAGTGTTGGTACTCCAGGCCCTCCAGGCCCTGGACGTTCCAGCGGGTGCGCTGGACCAGGTTCATCCAGCCCTTGTTGCAGGCGATCCAGCCTTCGGCGATCAGGCTCATGATCTTGCTGCACAGGCGCTGGGCGGCGGCGAACGGCAGGAGCAGCTTGACCAGGGTCATGCCGAACAGCAGGCAGGCCCAGCACAGGGTGCTGGACACCAGCAGCAGGCCGGCCAGGGAGCCGCGCAGGAAATGGGGGAGAAACGACAGCATCAAGGAGTCCTTGTACGTAGGCGCCCGGCCAGGGCCGGGCGCGTGGAGCGGGGCGTGGTCCCGCCGTTCACATGGCACATCCTCGTGCCTGGCCGAAGCCAGTGCCGCCCACTGGGCGGCGTTCCTTCAGGCCGGGGCCTGGGCGTCCGCCTGGATGGCGGTGAGGGCGATGGTGTAGACGATGTCTTCCACCAGCGCGCCGCGCGACAGGTCGTTCACCGGTTTGCGCAGGCCTTGCAGCATCGGCCCGACGCTGACGCAATCGGCGCTGCGCTGCACCGCCTTGTAGGTGGTGTTGCCGGTGTTCAGGTCGGGGAAGATGAACACCGTGGCCTGCCCGGCCACCGGGCTGTTCGGCGCCTTCTGGCGGCCGACGCTGGCGATGGCGGCGGCATCATACTGCAAGGGTCCGTCGATCAACAGGTCGGGGCGCTGCTCGCGCGCCAGGCGGGTGGCCTCGCGAACCTTGTCGACATCCACCCCGGAACCGGAGTCGCCGGTGGAGTAGCTGATCATCGCGACCCGTGCCGGGATGCCGAAAGCCTGCGCCGACGCGGCACTCTGCACGGCGATCTCGGCCAGGTCACTGGCCGAAGGATCGGGATTCACCGCGCAATCGCCGTAGACCAGCACCTGGTCCGGTAACAACATGAAAAACACTGACGACACCAGGTTGTAGCCGGGCGCGGTCTTGATCAGTTGCAGCGCCGGGCGGATGGTGCTGGCGGTGGTGTGGATGGCGCCGGAGACCAGGCCGTCGACCTCGTCCAGGGCAAGCATCATGGTCGCCAGGACCACGCTGTCCTCCAGTTGCTGCTCCGCCATCGGCGCGTTCAGCCCCTTGCCCTTGCGCAGCTCGACCATCGGTTCGACGTAGCGCTGCCGCACCAGGTCAGGGTCGATGATCTCCAGGCCTTCCGGTAGCACGATGCCCTGGGCCTGGGCCACTGCCTGGACCTCCTCCGGCTTGGCCAGCAGCACGCAGCGGGCGATGCCGCGCGCCTGGCAGATCGCCGCCGCCTGTACGGTGCGCGGCTCGCTGCCCTCGGGCAGGACGATGCGCTTGCCGGCCTTCTGCGCGCGTTGCACCACCTGGTAGCGGAACGCCGGCGGTGACAGGCGCAGCTCGCGCGGCGTGCCGCAGCGCTGCTTGAGCCATTCGAAATCGATGTGCCCGGCGACGAACTCGGTGACCCGCTCGGCGCGCTCGCGGTCGTCCACCGGGATTTCCTTGTTCATCCGGTTCAGGTTGGTCGCGGTGTCGTAGGAGCCGGTGGCCACCGACAGCACCGGCAGGCCGCCCTGCAGGGCGCCGCGGCAGAGTTCCATGATCCGCGGGTCGGGCGGGAAGTCGCTGCACAGCAGCAGGCCGGCCAAGGGTACGCCGTTCATCGCGGCCAGGCTGGCGGCGAGGATGATGTCGTCGCGGTCGCCGGGGGTCACCACCAGCACGCCGGGCTTGAGCAGTTGCACGGTGTTGGGCACGGCGCGGGCGCATAGCACGATCTTCTGCACCCGGCGCTGCTCATAGTCGCCGGCGTTGATCACCCGTGCGCTGAGCAGGTCGGCGATGTCGCGGGTGCGCGCGGCGTTGAGTTCGTCCTGCCAGGGAATGCAGCCGATCAGGCGGAAGTCGTCGCGCAGCAGCGGCGAGTGTTCGGTGAGGCGCCGGGCGAAGTCCGCCACGCCGTCCTCGGCGTTGGCCGCGTCGGCCTCGCCGCGGACCTTGTTGAGGATCACCCCGAGCACCTTCGGGTCGCGCGGGCCGCCGAACAGCTGGGCCTGGATCTCGATACGGTCGGTCAGTTCGGTGAGCGTCTCGTTTTCCGGCGCGGAGACCAGGATCACCTCGGCGTCGAGACTCTTTGCCAGGTGGAAGTTGACCCGCGCGGCGTAGCTGGCGTGACGGGTCGGTACCATGCCTTCGACGATCACCACGTCCTTGTCGGCGGCGGCGCGCTGGTAGAGGCTGATGATCTCTTCGAGCAGTTCGTCCAGTTGGCCGTCGCCGAGCATGCGCTCGACCTGGGCCAGCGGCAGCGGCTTCGGCGTATCCAGGCCGTGGGTGCGCGCCACCAGTTCGCTGGAGCGCTCCGGGCCGAGGTCGCCGGGATGCAGTTGGGCGATGGGTTTGAAGAAGCCAACCTTCAGCCCGGCGCGTTCCAGGGCGCGAAGCAGGCCGAGGCTGATCGAGGTGAGGCCGACGCCGAAACCGGTCGGGGCGATGAAGAAGGTATGCATCTGGGCTCCTTAAGCCGTGCGTTTGGCCACGCCGCCTGGTTGGGCGGGGGCGTCGATCCAGTTCAGTCGAGCAGGGCCAGCGTGTCGAGGGCGATCTGCCGCTCTTCGTTGGTCGGGATCACCAGTACCCGCGGATGCCCCGCGGCCTGGATCGGCCCGGCGACGCCGCGCACGCAGCGGGCGTTGGCCTCCTGGTCGAGGCGCAGGTCGAACAGCCGCAGGTGGGCGGCGGTCTTGGCGCGCACCAGCGGCGAGTTCTCGCCGATGCCACCGGTGAAGATCACCCCGTCCAGTTGCGGCAGGGCGCAGCTCATCGCCGCCAGGGACTTGGCCAGGCGGTAGCAGAACACCTCGATCGCCAGGGCCGCGCCGGGGTGGCCCTGCTCGCGCTCCTGCTCCAGGGTGCGCATGTCGTTGGACAGGTCGGAGAGGCCGAGCAGGCCACTTTCGTTGTTCAGCATCGAGTCGATGCGCTCCAGGCTCCAGCCCAGGGTCCGCGCCAGGTGGCTGTGCAGGTTGGGGTCGACGTCGCCGCTGCGGGTGCCCATTACCAGGCCTTCCAGCGGGGTCAGGCCCATGCTGGTGTCGAGGCTCTGGCCGTTGACGATGGCGCAGGTCGAACTGCCGTTGCCGAGGTGGGCGCTGAGCCAACTGCTGTCGCCGACCGCCAACCCGGCCATTTCCGCGGCGCGGTGGCTGACGTAGCGGTGGCTGGTGCCGTGGAAGCCGTAGCGGCGTACGCCATGCTCGCGGTAGAGGGCTTCCGGCAGGGCGTAGCGGTAGGCGTGCTCCGGCAGGCTCTGGTGGAAGGCGGTGTCGAACACGGCGACGTGGGGCAGCTTGGGAAACAGCGTCATCGCTGCCTCGATGCCTTGCAGGTTGGCCGGGTTGTGCAGCGGCGCCAGCGGCGCGGTGGCCCGGATCGCCTCGACCACCCGGTCGTCGATGCGCGTGGCATGGGTGAACAGCTCGCCGCCATGCACCACCCGGTGGCCGATGCCGTGGAGCTTGCCGCCCGCGGCGTTCTGCACCATCGGCAGCAACTGGGCGAGGGCGGCGCGGTGGTCGGCGTTGGGAATCATCAGGCTGTCGCTGTCGCCGCCGCGCTTCCAGCGCAGCACCGCATCGCGGCTGCCCAGGCGCTCGGCGAGGCCGTGCAGGGGAAACAGGGAGTGGGCCTCGTTGACCAGGGCGAACTTGATCGACGAACTGCCGCAGTTGATCACCAGTATGTTGCGTGAGGGCATCACTGCTCCTTGGTCTGCTCTTCTTCTTCCCGGGCACACCAGCCGCAGCGAAATTCGCGGCCGAGCTGTCTGTGCCGCTCGTTTTCGTCAAGGACCCAGGCGCGCGATTGCCAGGGCGGTTGGTGGCGCAGGTGTTGAGTATGGCCACAGGACAAGACTGCCACCCAATGGCCTTCCTCGTCCTGATGAAAATCAATCACCCGCGACGGCGCTCGCGCGCCCCGTTCATCAGGGGCGCGGTCGCTTTCGGGGCTATTGATGCGTACACTTACGCATTCATCTTCTTTATCGAAAAGGTTTCGAACCATGCAGATCGCGGCCAACAAGGCGGTTTCCATCGACTATACCCTGACCAACGACGCCGGGGATGTCATCGACAGTTCCGCTGGTGGCGCGCCGCTGGTCTACCTGCACGGTGCCGGCAACATCATCGTCGGCCTGGAAAAGGCCCTGGAAGGCAAGAACGTCGGTGACGAACTGAGCGTCGCCATCGAGCCGGAAGACGCCTATGGCGAATACAGCGCCGAACTGGTCGCGACCCTGACCCGCGAGATGTTCGAAGGCGTCGACGAACTGGAAGTCGGCATGCAGTTCCACGCCTCGGCTCCGGACGGCGGCATGCAGATCGTCACCATCCGCGACATCGACGGCGACGACGTGACCGTCGACGGCAACCATCCGCTGGCCGGCCAGCGCCTGAACTTCAAGGTCAAGGTAGTCGACGTGCGCGAGGCCAACGCCGAGGAAATCGCCCACGGCCACATCCATGGCGAAGGCGGTCACCACCACTGATCGGCGTTCATTCGCCGATTGATGGCCTGGGCCGTCCGCCGGCGGAACTGCTAAGCTGGTATAGCGAAAGGCGCCTGTGGGCGCCTTTCGCGTCATGCGCCATGCCTGGGCTCTTTACCCCGTCCCTGGGGATGCGCCGCAGCCAGGGTTCTTGCCCGGTGCGGGGCTTGGCACGTTGTGTCGCTGAATGCGCAAGGAGTACGTCATGAGTGCCTTTCACGATCTCACCCTGCAGGGGTTGGATGGACAGGACCTGCCGCTTTCCCCGTTCAAGGGCAAGGTGCTGCTGGTGGTCAATGTCGCCTCCAAATGCGGCCTGACACCCCAGTACGCCGGCCTGGAGAATCTCTACCAGACCTACCGCGAGCGCGGTTTCGCGGTGCTCGGCGTGCCCTGCAACCAGTTCGCCGGGCAGGAGCCGGGCAGCGAGGCGGATATCCAGTCCTTCTGCAGCCTGAACTATGGCGTCAGCTTCCCGATGAGCGCCAAGGTCGAGGTCAACGGCAGCGCGCGGCATCCGCTCTATCGCCTGCTGGCGGGCGAGGGCGCGGAGTTTCCCGGCGACATCACCTGGAACTTCGAGAAATTCCTCCTCGGTCCCGACGGTCGCGTGCTGGCGCGTTTCAGCCCGCGCACGGCGCCGGACGACCCGGCCCTGGTGCAAGCCATCGAGAAGGCCCTGGGTTGATCTCCCGCGGGACGCGTTCGCGTCCCGCCGCTTCCTTTCCTGTCTTGCGCCGCTTCATGACGCAACGCGATAAGCCCCTGCCTGTAACGCCTGATCACCGCCGTTGATAATGCTGGGCGGACGAGACGACCGGTCATATTCTCTCGTTCCATGACTAGCAACCGACTCGACAAGCGCGAACTGATCCTGGCCAAGGGCTCCGAGGTCATGACCCGACGTGGCTACCACGGCACCGGGGTGCTGGAGATCGTCCAGGCCGCGCGCATCCCCAAGGGCTCTTTCTATCACTACTTCGATAGCAAGGAAGCTTTCGCCCAGCAGGCCCTGGAGCACGTCTACGCGCCGCGCCTGGCGCGCTACGCCCAGGCCCTCGGCGATAGCCGCTTCAGCCCGTGCGAGCGGGTGCTGCGCTACTACGGCGAGCTGCTGGAGCACTTCGCCCGCCAGGAAAAGCCCGAATACCACTGCTTCATCGGCAGCCTGAGCTTCGAGATGGCCGAGCTGTCGCCGCCGATCGCGGCCAAGGTCGAGTCGATCCTGCAGGCTTCCGCGCGAATCCTCCAGGACTGTCTGGAGCAGGCGCGCGAGGCCGGCGAACTGGCCGCCGACGAGGACTGCGCGAGCCTGGCCGGCTTCATCGGCTTCGCCTGGCAGGGCGCCCTGGCGCGCTTCAAGGTCGGCGCCGGCCTCGCTCCGCTGAATGCTTTCATGTCGCGCCTGGAGCTGCTGCTCCGCGCCTGATACCTGCCCGAACCTCCCATTCCCCCTCAGGAGTCCGTCCATGAGTGCCCCCGTAGAAGCCCTGTTCCAACCGTTCCGCCTCGGCGCCCTGGAACTGCCCACCCGTGTGGTGATGGCACCGATGACCCGCAACTTTTCCCCCGGCGGCGTACCCAACGCCAAGGTCGTCGAGTACTACCGCCGGCGCGCCGCCGCCGGCGTCGGCCTGATCGTCAGCGAAGGCACAACGGTCGGCCACAAGGCCGCCAACGGCTATCCGAACGTGCCGCGCTTCTATGGCGAGGACGCCCTGGCCGGCTGGAAGCAGGTGGTCGACGCGGTGCATGCCGAGGGCGGGCGCATCGTTCCGCAGCTCTGGCACGTCGGCAGCGTTCGGCGCCTGGGCGTGGAGCCGGACGCCAGCGTGCCCGGCTACGGCCCGATGGAGAAGGCCAAGGACGGCAAGGTGCTGGTCCACGGCATGAGCAAGGCCGACATCCAGGACGTCATCGCCGCCTTCGCCCAGGCCGCCCGCGACGCCCAGGCGATCGGCATGGACGGGGTGGAGATCCACGGCGCCCACGGCTACCTGATCGACCAGTTCTTCTGGGAAGGCAGCAACCAGCGGGACGACGAGTACGGCGGCAGCCTGGCCAATCGCTCGCGCTTCGCCGTCGAGCTGGTGCGGGCGGTGCGCGCGGCGGTCGGCGCGGATTTCCCGATCATCTTCCGCTTCTCCCAATGGAAGCAGCAGGACTATTCCGCGCGCCTGGTGGAAACCCCGGAGGGCCTGCGCGAGTTCCTCGCGCCGCTGGTGGAGGCCGGCGTCGATATCTTCCACTGCTCGACCCGCCGCTTCTGGATTCCCGAGTTCGAAGGCTCGGAACTCAACCTGGCCGGCTGGACCCGCGAGCTGACCGGCAAGCCGACCATTACCGTGGGTAACGTCGGCCTGGACGGCAGCGAGTTCCTGCAATTCTTCGGCAAAACCGACGAGGTGGCGCAGCCGGCGAGCATCGACGGCCTGGTGGAGCGCCTGGACAAGGGCGAGTTCGACCTGGTCGCGGTGGGCCGCGCGCTGCTGGTGGATCCGGAGTGGGCGGTGAAGGTCCGCGAGGGGCGTATCGGCGACATCAAGCCGTTCAGCCGCGAGGCCCTGGCCAGCCTGGTCTGAAGGCGCGTCCGCGACGCACCGGCCCGGCGCCGCGCCGGCAAGCAGATCCCACCCCTCGGGGTGGGATTTTTCATGGCCGTGATTTTTTCCGAAAACCCGCCGTGCGGCCGGCTGACTTCAAAGTCCGAAACGGGCATTGTATGACCGCCAACACAACAATAGGCCGAGAAACGGCCAGAGGAGCGAATCCATGCGTATCGGCCTGGTGGTCGACGCGACCTGCGACCTGCCGCCCGAATTCCTCGCCGCCCACGGCATCCGCGTGATGCCGATCGGGATCCGCCTGGGCGAGCAGCGGCTCATCGATCGACGCGACCCCGACACCACCCTGAGCTTCTACCGCGACCACCTGGCCAAGGTCGGTAGCAAGGACGGCAGCCAGCCGCTCTCCGCCGCCGAGTTGCAACAATGGTTCCTCGACGAACTGGTGACCGACTTCGACTACGTGGTCTGCCTCACCGTCGACAGCCTGCGCAGTCCGATCTTCGAGCACGCCACCCAGGCCTCCTTCGGCCTGCTCCAGCACTACCACGAGCGCCGCCACGCGGCCGGCATCGCCGGTCCCTTCACCCTGCGCGTACTCGACAGCCACTCGGTGTTCGCCGGCATCGCCTGCCTGGCGGCCGAGGGCACGCGCCTGCTGGCGCAGGGCAGCCACCCCAACGCGCTGCGTACGCGCCTCGAACAGCTCAGCCAGCAGACCTGCACCTACCTGGTCGCCGATGACCTGGGCCACTTGCGCCGGCGCGGCTTCCAGAAGGGTGATCGCAGCGGTTTCGTCGACCGGGTCAAGGGCGCAGCGCTGGGGTTGGGCTCGCTGCTCGACGTCAAGCCGGTGTTCAGCCTGGCCGATGGCGAGGACAAACCGGTGGCGCTCTCGCCGAGCTTCGAGAAGTCGGCGGAGAAGCTGTTCGGCTATGCCCTGGCGCGGGTACAGGCGGGTGAGCTGCTGGCACCGCAACTGGGTCTCAGCTATGCCGGCGATCCGACCGCGCTGCGCGACCTGCCGGGCTTCGCCGCGCTGGAGAACGCCTGCCGCGAGCGCGACATCCACTTGCACCTGGGCATGCTCAGCCCTACCGGCGGCATCAATCTGGGCGCCGGGGCCATGAGCCTGGGCTTCATCGCCACGCCGAAAGCCTTTGCCTGAGACCTACTCGCGGCTGCGTGGCAAGGCCCCGCCATCCTCTGCCGGCGGCCGCTCGGGCTTCGACCGAGCGGGCTGGACCAGCGGACTGGCGCAGGCGTCTTCCAGGTAGTTCTGGAAGTGCTCGACGATACTGTCCCAACCTTGCCGGCTGGCGTGTTGGCGGGCGTTGAGACGGACCCGGCGCAGGCGTTCCTGGTCGTCCAGCAGCCAACTGGCGACTTCGACGAAGCCGCTCTTGTCGCCCGGCGCGGCGAGCACGCCGTTGTGCCCATGGCGGATGTGCTGGCCGGCGGCGGCCTGGTCGAAGGCGACCACCGCGAGGCCGGCGGCCTGGGCTTCGAGGACCACGTTGCCGAAGGTCTCCGACAGGCTTGGGAAGAGGAACAGGTCGCCCGAGGCGTAGTGGGCGGCCAGGGTTTCGCCGCGCTGGACGCCGCAGAACAGCGCTTCGGGCAGGTCCCGTTCGAGGTGCTTGCGCTCCGGCCCGTCGCCCACCAGTACCAGGCGCAGCTTCAGCTGCGGATGGGCGGCGCAGAGCGCGCGGAAGGTGCCGCCGAGCAGGCCGAGGTTCTTCTCTGCCGCCAGCCGGCCGACGTGCAGCACGGCGATGTCCTGTTCGCCCAGGCCCCAGCGCCGGCGTAGTTCGGGATCGCGCCGGGAGGGATGGAAGAGTTGGCTGTCGACCCCGCGGGAGAGCAGGTTGAGGCGTTCGAAACCGCGCCGTTGCAATTCCATGCGCTGGCTGCCGCTGGGCACCAGGGTCATCTGCGTGCGGTTGTGGAACCAGCGCAGGTAGCCGGTGACCAGCCGGGTCAGCGGACCGAAGCCGTAGTGCTCGCTGTACTGCTGGAAGTTGGTGTGGAAGCCGCTGACCGCCGGGATGCCCAGGCGCCGCGCGGCGCGCAGGGCAGAGAAGCCGAGCGGGCCTTCGGTGGCGATGTAGAGCACGTCCGGGCGCTGGCGCTTCCAGCAGCGCAGCAGCTTGTGCAGGCTCGACATGCCCCATTGCAGGCCGGGGTAGCCGGGCAACGGCCAGCCGCGGGTCAGCACCAGCTCGGCGTCGCTGCGCCGGCCGTCGTCGCCGGGCTGGCGCGGGCGCACCACCTGGACCCGATGGCCAAGCTGCTGGAGACCGGCATGCAGGCGACCCAGGGTATTGGCGACGCCGTTGACTTCCGGGGGGTAGGTTTCGCTGATCAGGGCGATGCTTAGAGGTCTGCTCATGACGTCAGTGTCGACCGACGCCGTGTAGCGGATGTGAAGTTTTGGTGACGCTTGCGTGACGGCGCCCCGGTCGGGGCGCCGTGGATTTCAGCGTTGCAGCAGGCGTGGGTTCTCCTCGCCGAAGATCTGCTTGCGCAGGGCCTTGAGGCGTTCGTCGATGGCGGCGTGACGCTGCTCCTCGTCGTCGACGCTGGCGAGCACCTCGGCGATCACCTTGTCCGACTCTTGCGCGTATTCGCGCAGTTGCTCTTCCTCGCCAGGCGTCGGCGCTTGCTGCTGGACGGAGGCGTTGTCCTTGAGCGCCATCCAGATCTCGAAGTCGAGCGCCTCGCGGCGCCTGGCATCGGCCTCCACATAGGGCGTCAGACGCTGGATCTCCTCGAAGGTCTGGCGCGGATCGGCGCCGACCGCCACCTCGCGCTTGAGCTGTTCGATCAGACCTTCGGCGGCCTGCTTGCGTTCGATCTCGGACATCTGCCCGGCGTTGCGGCCGAACTCGCCGAGTTGCTGTTCCAGGTTGTCGGGAGCGGTGGCTGTATTCATCTCGGGGGCTCGGGAAGGAATGGAAGGTTTTGCCGCCGGTGTGGCCTGCGGGGGAGACGCGAAGGGCGTGACGGGCGCCGGCTCCGATGGGTAAAACAACAGGACGGCGCCGATGGCCGTGCCGCAGAGCAGCAGGGCCAGCAAGGTCCAGGTCAGGGTAGGTCTCATGCGATGGACTCCTCGCTTCAGGTCGCTGCGATGTCGAGCAATGGATCGCTCCTGCTCGGCTTGCCGGTCTCGACGTGTCCGGCCAGGCGGCGGAGATAGTTGGCTTCCGTATTGCTGGCGGTCACGCTGAGGTCGTACCAGCCCTGGCTGCTGCGTAACAGCCACACTTCACTGATCGCCTGGTTCGGTTCGAGTTCATAGCGACGGCTGCCCTCCTGGGTATAGGCCGGGTTCGGCGTCACCGTCACGCTGCACGGCAGGCGGCCGAGATTGCGGATGTTCAACTGCAGGTTGCCGTTGCGTTGATAGGTGACCGATACCTCGGGCCGCGCCATCTGCGCGGCGAGATGCAGGTTGCCGTGGAACTCGCGGAAGAAGCCGTTGGGGCCGTGCACCTCGAAGGCGTAGCGGCCGTTGGCGTCGAGCAGGTCGTCGAGTTCGTCGTTGAGGGTCCGGCCCAGTTCCTCTCCGCTTTCCTGGACCACCGGATAGCTGGTCACGGTATAGAAACGCGGATTGCCGACTTCCCGCGGCTGCACCTGGAATACCGCAGCGGAGTGTCCCTGCGGATTGCCCGGCAGGCTCATGCCGTCGTTGCCCAGGGTCAGGCGCAGCTTGCCGGCGGCGATGTCGAGGGCCAGCGTGGCGTGCAACTGGTAGGGCACCGCGAGGGTAGGGCGCTGGCCCTTTTCCTGGCCGGGCAGGCTCTTGGGCTCGTAGGACCAGTACTTGGGGCTGGGCCGGTAGAACTGCTGCCAGTAGGCGTCCTCCTTGCGCGCGTCGCTCTGCGGGACGTTGGTCAGGTCGGGGGCGACCTGGGTATCGCCTGCGCCCTGGAAGTCGAACAGCGAAGTCAGGTCGCCGCAGACGGCACGCCGCCAGGGCGAGATGTTTTCCTCGACGACGCCGAAGCGGCGTTCGAGGAAGCGCAGCACCGAGGTATGGTCGAACACTTCGGCGCTGACCTTGCCGCCCTTCGACCAGGGCGAGATGGCGATCAGCGGGACGCGGTGGCCGAGCCCGATGGGCAGCCCGCTGGATGCCTCGATCTCGCCGGCGGTGCTGACCGTGGAAAGGCCGACGCCATCCTTCCACGGCGGCACCGGGGCGCTGGCGTGGTCATAGAAGCCGTCGCCCTCGTCGTAGTTGAGGATGAACACGGTCCTGGCCCAGACCTCGGGGTTGCTGGTCAGCGCCTCGAGCACCCGGGTCACGTAGTACTCGCCGAACGAGGGGCCCCACCAGGGATGCTCGCAGTAGCAGTAGGGCGCGACGATCCAGGACACCTGCGGCAGCGTGTTCTCCTGCACATCCTTGCGCAACTGGTCGACGCCGCGGGCGAGCATGGCGCGCTGCCAGAGGTCCGAATCGCGCGGAGCGTTCTTGAAGTTCCTGAACCAGGCGAGGGCGTTGCAGTCGTAGTTGTTCTGCTCCTGGAGCCGGTATTTCCAGTAGGCGTCGACGTACAGGTACCAGAGTGACGAGGAGCGGTAGCCGCCTTCCTGGTAGACCCGCCAGTCCACGCCAGCGGCGCTTAGCCGCTCGGGATAGGTGGTCCAGTCCACCGTGCCGCTGGCGCCGATGGTGCCGTCGCCCATGTCGTTGCCGATGTGTACGTCCTTGCCGTCGCCGCTGGGGGCGGCGCGTCCGCTCATGTGGTAGAGGCGGTTCGGATTGGTCGGGCCCATCATCGACTGGTGGTAGGCCTCGCACAGGGTGAAGGCGTCGGCCAGGGCGTAGTAGTAGGGAATGTCGCCGCGCTTGAAGTAGCCCATGGCTTCGGGGTACTGCACCGCCATCCACTTGTCGTTGCGGCCCTGGTTCCAGATCGCGTGGAAGGCCGACCATTCATGGTTCTGCGAACTCACCCACTGGGCGCTGGTGACCTTGGTATCCCAGTGATAGGGGGAGAACTCGTACTTGTAGTTCTGGTACCAGACCGGCTTGCCGTCCTGGCGCTTGAGCGCGCGAGGGTCGTTGAAGCCGCGGACGCCGTTGAGGTGGCCGAAGTAGTGATCGAAGCTGCGGTTCTCCTGCATCAGGATGACCACGTGCTGGACGTCCTGGATGGTTCCGGTGCGGATGTCCGGCTCGACGGCCAGGGCGCGCCGGAGCGTCTCCGGGAACAGCCCGGAAAGGCCGGCCAGGGTAGCGGCCTGGGCGCCGTGCTTGAGAAAGGTTCGACGGCGGAATTTCCAGTTTTCGGTCATCGTTTTATTTCCCGGGTGGTTTTTTGATTTCCATCAATCTGCGTACTTCTTGTTTCGAGATGATTAATCGTCTTCGCTGTTTTTCCGGCAGGGAATACAGCGAGCCGATGGTTTCATGGCGATAATTTATCGGTTGATCCCGAAAGCGACTTCGATATGACCTTGAGCGACAACTTGAGAAGTTTTTCGGGATAAAAACAAAGGGCATGGAAATGGAGTTCCATGCCCTTGTCGGCTGAATGAAAGGTCACTTGTTCATGTGTTTTAAATCACATTTTATTTGACGACTTTCATGCGTCATAAAGTTGGCTGGCGAATCTCGCAACCTTGGCTGGAGCCCGCTAGGGAGTGGTGCCGAGTACCTCGAAGGAGCGGGTCGAGCCGCCGATTTCGCTGATCTTCTGGGTCCAGAAGTTCTTCGCGTTGCCGTAGTGCCTGATGTAGTAATGGCCGGGCTCGGTCCCTGGTGGAATGGACCAGTTGATAGTCGCTTTCGAGGCAGATATACCCACTCTCTCCCAGCGGTATTGAGTATCCCAGTCATTATCGGTGGCAACGGTCACGGGCGTTTGTTTGCCATCCTTGCCGATATTCACCACTTCCAGGAAAGTCTTCTCGGTGCGCAAGTCATTCTTCGGATGTCCGGTCACGAAAGCGACGGTCACCTTGTCGCCGATGCGATAACTTTCCCTGGGTTGTTGCAACACGTCGCCGAAGGACTTGCCGATATAGGGATCATCGGCCACTACTCCGGTCTGGAAGTTCATCTGGCAGCAGGACAGGTCCGGCGCTATCGCCGAGGTTTCCACCGGCAGGCGTTCGCGCAGCGCCACCGCCATGTCGACGAACAACTGCTGGTAGGCGGCCTGGGTCCAGGGGCCGTAGAGGGTCGAGCCGCCTTCGTATTCCTGGGCGGCGTATTCCTCGCGGGTGGTGACGTAGCTGGCATAGGCATTCGCGTAGCCATTGAAGACCACATGGCGGATACCGGCCGCTTCGCTGGCCGCCTGCACCGCGCGGCGGATCCGCACCCCGGCCATCACGGTGAACTCGGCGGGGGCGCCGAGCAGTTCCAACTGGCCGATGCGGAACATCTGGATCGGCAGCACCGTCGGCGTCCAGGGGTAGGGTTTCTTGTTGCCGGTGTCGGCGAGGATGGTCTTTTCCGCCTGGCATTGCACCAGTTCCTGCGGCGGCACGCCGGTGAGCAACCCGCCAAGGGCCGAGAGGAACGGATTGTTGCCTTCCTCCAGCCCCAGCGGGCCTGGACCGTCTTCGGTGCTACCGGCGGCCAGGCTGGTGCCGATGGCCGCGGTGCACAACTGGCGCGGCTGGCCGTCGGTGAACTCCGGGCGGATCGGCAGGCGGGTGAAGTCGACGAAACGGAAGCGCGAATCCAGTTCGCCGAGCACTTCCTCCTGGGCCTGGCCGGCGATCTCGTAGGCCTTGGCGAATTGGCGCAGACCGATCTCGCGGGTGTTGTCGAACTCGTTGTCGAAGGGACCGGAGCCGGGCTTCAGGTTCAGGTTGGGCGACAGGTTGCCGGCATTGGTCTGGGCGAAGGCGGCGACGAAACCGCTCTTGCGGCTGACGTCGTGCTCCCAGTGATAGGAGGCGTAGCCCTTGTTGTCCGGGGAGATCAGGTGATTGGCGTTGGTCATCGAGGTGCTGTGCACCGGGAACCAACTGATCGCGCCGGCCAGCTCGCCGTTGGCGTCGACGAAGCTGAGCACGCTCATCTGCGGGTCGATGCCATCCTCGTAGCCGACGATGTCCGGATTCTTCAGGTGCGACAGCAGCGAGCGGTTGCGGCTGGCGTTGCGCAACTCGCCGCTGCCGTAGAACAGGCGGCCGGGCTGCAACCTGGCCTGGGCCCGCTCGATGGAGCGGACGATGCCGTCGACGATGGCGTTGAAGGTCTTTTCCTGGAAGCCGAGCACCGACAGGTTGTACATCGCGTAGTGGGAGAAGCCGCCCGGACCGGAGTGGGTGTGGGTGGCGGCGAGCATCACGTTGTTCTCGTCGTAGACACCGGGGTACTTCGCCTTGAGCCGGGCCAGGACCTTCAGGTGCACGGCCTGGAAGATCATCCCCAGGTCGGTGTTGACGTAGACCAGGCGACGTCCGCTGGCCGCTTCCTCGATCACGAAGGCACGCGCCCACTGGCGCATGTGGATGCCGGCGGTCTTCTGTTCGAGGGAGGAGTAACCCATCATGCCGACTTCGGCGGCTTCGCCGGTGATGTCCGCCTTGCCCAGGCCGAAGCGGTAGGGCAGGTCGTCGGCCCTGGCAGGCATGGAGAGCGCCAGCAGGACGCAGGACAGCAAGAGCGCGGTGAATGCGGAACGTGACATGGCGACCCTCTTCTTGTTTTCCGCCGCTGGGCGGGCTGGGGACGGTGGTCATCGAAAGCGGGCCGGAGCCTGCTTCGCCTGGTTGCCACTGTAGTGCCAGGGTGGTGGAGTCGAGGGGGGCGTAGCGGACAGGAAGGGGGTGAGCGCCGGCCATCCTGCATGGACGGCAAGGCAGGCGGGTAAAAAAAGGCCGCCTGCGTGGGGAGGCACCGGCGGCCAGTCGGTTCGGCAGCGTCGAGCCGGTCTGCAAGGGCTGGCGCAGGTCTCGGCTGCGGCCTGCGCCGACGCTCCCGAGGGCATTCGTAGTGTGCCCGACGCCGGCTGTCAGGGTGCTGACGCCCGCCTGACAATGCCGACAGCGGACACCGGGCGCATGCTTATTTCACCAGCGCCTTCTCGCCTTCCTCGCGGACCCAGAACAGGGTGGCGCCGGCGACGGCGGCGGGCATCATGACCAGGTTGACCAGCGGGATCAGCAGCGCCAGGTAGGTCACCCCGCCGAAACCCATGCACGCCCAGCGCTTGCTGCGCAGCCAGGCGAGCATCTCGTTCCAGCCGAGCTTGTGGTTGTCCGCCGGATAGTCGATGTACTGCACCGCCATCATCCAGATGCCGAAGAGGATCCACAGCGGCGTGGCGATCAGGTTGACCCCGGGCACGAAGCTCAGCACCAGCAGCACCAGCGCGCGCGGCAGGAAGTAGGCGAGCTTGCGTATCTCGCGACCCATGGTGCGCGGGATCATCGCCAGCAGTTCGGCCCAGCTGAACGGCGGGAAGTCGTCGCGGCCGCGAACCACCACCTCGACCTTTTCCGAGAGGAAGCCGTTGAACGGCGCGGAGATGATGTTGGCGACCATGGTGAAGGTGAAGAACACGATCACCAGCACCAGCAGGACGAACAACGGCCAGACGATGTACTGCAGGAAGCTCAGCCAGTCGGGCAGGCTGGGCATCAGCAGGTCGACCCAGTGGCTGAACTGCTGCATCGCGAAGCCGATCAGCAGGGCGAACACCAGCAGGTTGAGGGTCAGGGGGATCAGCACGAACAGGCGCAGGCCGGGACGCATGATCAGCTTCAGGCCTTCGCCGAGGTATTGCGGGCCGCTCAGGGCTGGCATAGGGAATGGTTCTCCGATGGGATGCGGGCTGAAACCTTAGCAGACTGGCGAAAGCCCGCGACAGAGCCTGTTTGACCGCGCATTTCAGGCTGGCGCCTGGTACAGGCAATAGTGGTTGCGCTGGCGCTTGGCCTCGTACATGGCGCTGTCGGCGGCACGGACCAGTCCTTCGGCATCGCCGGCATGCCGCGGGTAGAGAGCGATGCCGATGCTCGGGGTGACGAAGTCGATGCGTTCGCCATTCAGCGCGATCGGTTGGACCAGCGCCGCCAGCAGGCGTTCTGCGAGGCGCTGCGGATTGTTTTCCTGGCTGTCCTCGAGGAGCACGGCGAATTCGTCGCCGCCCAGGCGGTAGGCCTTGTCCGGCTGCCGCAGGGTGCTGCGTACCCGTTCGGCGACGGTCCTGAGGAGGGCATCGCCGATGTCGTGGCCGAAGCGGTCGTTGACCTCCTTGAAGCGGTCCAGGTCCAGGTACAGCAGCGCCAGTTCGCTTCCGCCGGAGCCGGCGCGAAGCAACGCCTGGCCGAGCTGTTCGTCGAAGGCCTTGCGGTTGCCCAGGCCGGTCAGCGGGTCGCGGTAGGCCATTTCCAGCAATTGCTGCTGGTAGGCGATCTGGTCGCTGACGTCGCGGACGATGCCGCGGTAGCCCCGTAGTTCGCCCTGCAGGTCGTGGATCAGCGAAACCGTGGCCTCGAAGTAGCCGAGGCTGCCGTCGGCGCGCTGCAGGGGGATGGCGAAGGTCTTGCCTGCGCCGCTCTGCATGGCGCGCTGGAAGGGTTGGCGGGCACGCGCCAGGTCGTCTTCGCCGAGCAGTTCGTAGTAGGGATGGCCGATCAGCGTTTCGCGCGTCTGGCCGAGCAGTTGGCAGAGCGCGGGGTTGACGGTGAGGATCACGCCGTCGACGTCCATTTCGAAGTAGCCGTCGCGCATCGACTGGAGGATCGCCCGGTCGCGCGCCTCGCTGTGTTCCAGGCGCTCGAGCATCTGGTTCATCTCGCCCGCCAGTTGTCCCAGCTCGTCGTTGCCGAAGTCGCTCAGGCGTATCGAGTGGGCGTTGCGTCCGACTTCGGCGACCTCCCGGTTGAGCCGTTGGACCCGGCGCAGGACCCACAGCTCCAGGGCCAGGTAGCCGACCAGGAAAGCGCCCAGCGCGACCAGCAGGGAGGCGCCGAGGAAGAAGTTGATGGCCTTCTCGCCCTGGATGTAGAGCAGGCGTTTCTTGGTGATGTCGAAGCGCAGCTGCGGCTCGCCGCTGGAACTCAGGTACTGCACCGAGACCTGCTGGACATGTTCGCCGATGAACCGCCGTGGGCTGAGCAGGGCCTGGTTGTGGGTACTGCCGCTGCGGCTGCGCAGCGGCTTCCAGGTGGAGTCGGTGGCGATGTTGGGCATCGGTTGCAGGTCGGCCTGCATCTGTTCGCGGAGGTTGGCCAGGCGTTCCCGGTCGAGGAAGTAGCCGGCGAGGATCGCGCCCTTCGCCGGCGCGCTACCCTGGTTGTTGCTGATAGGCACGCTGACCAGCAGGGTCGGCAGGTTGTCGACCAGCAGCAGCTCGCTCAGGCTGTGGTCGGTGCGTCCGCGAAAGTCCAGCGCGCCGAGGCGGATGGCGCGTTGCTGCAGTGCCTCGAGCAGGGCCTGGTCGCTCGCCGAGGGGGCGCCGAAGAGCACGCGCTGGTCGGGCGCGGGCGGGGACCACTGCTTCAGTTGCAGGTGACCCCGGTCGTCGAGGAACAGGACGAAGTCGAATCCCAGGTCGTCGAGCATCTCGTGGTCGAGGTTTTCCTGTTCGAAGGTCTCGTTGGGGCGCTGGATGAAGTCGTAGCTGGCATCCCACCAGGCGTAGGTGCGAACGATGTCCAGGTGGCGCTTCAACTCGAAGTCCAGCCGGTTGTGCAGGACGGTGGCGCCCTCTTGCAGGCGTTGCTGGTCCTCTCGGTCGAAACGGCTCAGCAGGATGCTTTCCGACAAGAGCCAGATACCGCCGAGACTGGCGGCCAGCAACGGCAGGAACAGCCAGAGCAGGCGTGTGCGTAGGGGCATGCGGTGAGGACGGGTAATGGGCGACAGCATGAGTCTAGCCGCAGGTTGAGAGCATAGGCTGACTCTATCGTGCGAATTGAAATTCGACATTTCAATGCATCGTCGTGGCTGGGTAACCTGCGCTGCATATTCTTCCGGGAGCCTGGCGTCGCCGGGCGCAACCCAACCTTCTAGGAGCCTCGCGATGAGCGTACTGGTCAACAAGCAAGCCCCCGATTTCACTGCCGCCGCGGTCCTCGGCGACGGTTCCATCGTCGATGCCTTCCAGCTTTCCAGCCTGCGCGGCAAGTACGTCGTACTGTTCTTCTGGCCGCTCGACTTCACTTTCGTCTGCCCCTCGGAAATCATCGCCCACAACAACCGCATGGATAAGTTCCGCGAGCTGGGCGTCGAGGTGGTCGGTGTCTCCATCGACTCGCAGTTCACCCATCACGCCTGGCGCAGCACGCCGGTGGAGAAGGGCGGCATCGGTGCGGTCGAGTTCACCATGGTCGCCGACGTCAAGCACGAGATCACCCGCGCCTACGGCATCGAGCACGAGGACGGCGTGGCCTTGCGTGCTTCGTTCCTGATCGACCGCGCCGGGGTGGTCCAGCACCAAGTGGTGAACAACCTGCCGCTGGGGCGCGAGGTGGATGAGATGGTGCGCCTGGTCGAGGCCCTGCAGTTCACCGAGGAACACGGCGAGGTCTGCCCGGCCGGCTGGCGCAAGGGCCAGAAAGGCATGAAGGCGAGCGCCGAGGGCGTGGCCTCGTACCTGGCCGAGAACGCCGAGGCACTGTGATCCCGATGCCGGGCGCGAAGTGTGCCCGGCCGACCTTTTCCCGGGGCGACCGCTCCTTCCAAGCCTTCCCCATGTGCTTTGGTGGCCCCGTTTTTATTCGCGCCGACGCTGATGTCGGCAGGAGTCCGACGAGATGCCCGATACCCTCCGCCACGCCCGAGTGATCATCCTCGGTTCCGGTCCCGCCGGTTACAGCGCGGCTGTCTACGCCGCGCGCGCCAACCTCAAGCCGCTGCTGATCACCGGCATGCAGGCCGGCGGCCAGTTGACCACCACCACCGAGGTCGACAACTGGCCGGGCGATCCCCACGGCCTGACCGGCCCGGCACTGATGCAGCGGATGCAGGAGCACGCCGAGCGCTTCGAGACCGAGATCGTCTTCGACCACATTCATGCCGTGGACCTGGCCGGCAAGCCGTTCACCCTGCGCGGCGACAATGGCACCTACACCTGCGACGCACTGATCGTCGCCACCGGTGCCAGCGCGCGCTACCTGGGGTTGCCGTCGGAGCAGGCGTTCATGGGCAAGGGCGTGTCGGCCTGCGCCACCTGCGACGGTTTCTTCTACCGCAACCGCGAAGTGGCGGTGATCGGCGGCGGCAATACCGCTGTCGAAGAGGCCCTGTACCTGGCCAACATCGCCAGCCGGGTGACCCTGGTGCATCGTCGCGAAACCTTCCGCGCCGAGAAGATTCTCCAGGACAAGCTGCAGGCGCGGGTCGCCGAAGGCAAGATAGTGCTCAAGCTCAACGCCGAGGTCGATGAGGTGCTTGGCGACACGATGGGCGTCACCGGCGTGCGCCTGAAGACCCGCGATGGTGGCAGCGAGGAGATCGCCGTGGATGGCATGTTCGTCGCCATCGGCCATACTCCCAATACCTCGCTGTTCGAAGGGCAACTGGCCCTGAAGGACGGCTACCTGGTGGTCAACGGCGGGCGCGAAGGCAACGCCACCGCGACCAACGTACCGGGTGTGTTCGCCGCCGGCGACGTGGCCGACCACGTCTACCGCCAGGCGATCACCTCGGCCGGCGCCGGCTGCATGGCCGCGCTGGATGTGGAGCGCTATCTCGATTCGCTCTGATGAGAAGACAGCCCTGAGTGCTGCGTGCAAGGAAGGCCCCGCTTCGGCGGGGCTTTTCTTTGTCCGTTCGGAAGGCCGCGGGCAGTGGGTCGTCCGGTTACGCATCCGCCGACGGCGTACATCGGGGCCGAGCGGCGTGCCGGCAGAACACGACTTAAGGACGGCGGACTGCGAATAGAGCAATTGCTCTAGCCGGCCTAGAATCCAGACGCTTCATCCTTCCCACGACAACACAATAGAAGGAGCGTCATCCATGTTTCTCAGCCCTAGCGCGATCTGCCTGCTCGGCCTGATCGCCTGGACCCTGTTGCTGGTCTTCCTGCTGGTCAGCCAGCGCGGCCTGCTGGTACTCGGCGGGCGGATGGCGGTGAACGCCTTCGCCGCCGATGGCAGCAACACGCCTGGCGGTTTCGGCCAGCGGCTGGTGCGAGTCCATGCCAACTGCGTGGAGAACCTGCCGCTGCTGGCCGGCGCGCTGCTCTACGCGATCGCCAGCGGGCAGAGCAGCCTGACCGACCCGTTGGCGCCGCTGGTGCTCGGCGCCCGGCTGTTCCAGTCGCTGATGCACCTGGTCAGCACCTCCGCGCTGTTCGTCTGGCTGCGTTTTGCCGGCTTCTTCGTGCAGTTGCTGGTGCTCGCCTGGTGGCTGCTGCTCCTCGCGGGGCTGGCCTAGCGGCGCCGGCTCAGTCGCCGGCGGCCAGTTGCTCGGCGAATACCTCGCGGTCGACGTTCGCTCCGCTGAGGATCAGGCCTACCTTCAGCCCCTTCAGGCGCTCGCGCTCCTGCCAGGCGGCGGCCAGCGCCGCCACCCCGGCGCCCTCGGCGACGTTGTGGGTGCTGGTGAAGCACAGGCGCATGGCCGCGCCGATCTCCCTGTCGCTGACCCGCACCAGGCGATCGGCGCCGGCCAGGATCATTTCCAGCGCGCTCGGGTCCGGCGTACTGCACGCCATGCCGTCGGCCAGGCGGGTGTCGACCGGGTGGCTGATCGCCGTGCCGGCCTCGAACGACAGGGCGTAGGCCGGCGCATGGGCGGACACCACGCCGACGATGCGGGTCTTCAGGCCCAGCGCGTCGCGCGCGGCGATCAGGCCGCAGATGCCCGAACCCATACCGATCGGCACGTAGACTTCGTCAAGGTCGGCCAGCGCGGCGAACAACTCCAGGCTGTAGCTGGCGACCCCGGCCACCAGCCAGGGATGGAACGCCGGAATCAGGTGCAGGCCTTCGCGCCGGGCGCGCTCGGCGGCGTATTCGCGGGAGGCCTGGAAGTCCTCGCCATGCTCGATCAGCTCCGCGCCAAGGCTGCGCATCGCCGCGTTCTTCTCGCGGCTGTTGCCGTGCGGCACGACGATGATCGGCTGGATGCCGTAGCGGCTCGCCGAGAAGGCCACCGACTGGCCGTGGTTGCCGCGGGTCGCGCTGATCACGGCGGCCGGCCGCTCGCCCTGGTGCGCCAGGTGGTGGAAATACACCAGGCCGCCGCGCAGTTTGAAGGCCCCCACCGGCAGGTGGTTCTCGTGCTTCATCCACACTTCGCAACCCAGTGCCTCGCATAGCAGCGGCCAGCGTATCTGCGGCGTCGGCGGCAGGCTCTGGTGGACGATGGCGGCGGCCTGTTGGAGGGCGGCGAGAGAAAAAGGCATGCGTGGTTTCCCCGTGCTGGTGGTCGGACCAGCCTAGGGAGCGCACGGCAGATTGAACAGGCACACGTAGCCAGGGTTTCGCCGGGGGACTGTACCGTTGCGCGGATTCGCCGTCTCGCGGCGGGTGCCTGGCGGCGAAAACGACTGCCGCCCGGAGCGGGCGGCAGTCGAGGGCGTTACAGCAGGGTCCAGGCGTCCTGCCAGGCCATGCCCTTGCCCGGGGCGTAGTAGAGGTCCCAGCCCTTGCACCAGCCGGAGTTCGGGTAGGGCTTGCACTGGTAGCGCTTGCCATCGGCACCGCGCACTACGGTCCCGGCGTCGTATTGCTGCAGGCCTTGCGGATAGTCGAAGTCGACCTTGCCGTCGCCGCCCGGTTGCTCGCCGCCGCCCTCGACCGGCAGTTCGATGTCGACCTGGAAGCGGTAGCCGGCCTGGCGCACGTAGACCTGGTTGTCCTGCGAGCTGGCCACCGGGCTGACCGCCCCGTAGGCATCCAGCACGCCGATGTTGACCAGGGTGGAGTCCTGGTTGACCTTCTGCGCCAGCGCCAGCGGCCATTGCTTGGCACCGTTGGCGCCCTGGGCCAGGGTCAGGCTGTGACGCTGGGCGTCGCGGCCCTGGGCATCGAACAGACGCAGGGTGACGGTAGCACCGGCTGGCAGGTCCTGCTGCGCGCGCAGGTTGCCCAGCGCTTGCCAGGGGTTGGCGACGGCGCCGCTGAAGCTCACGTCGATGCAGGCGTAGAAGGCTTCCGGGCTGTCCGAGCGCTGCCAGACGTTATAGATCACATGCTTGCCGGTCTTGCCCTGGGGCAGCGGGCAGTTCATCCGGTAGGTGCCGTTCTCCAGCTTGACGCTGGTGATCGAGCAGAACGGCGCGGGTTCCAGGTCGCTCCAGGCCAGCGGCTTCTCGGGGTTGTAGCCGTCCTTGGTGATGTAGAAGTCGAAGTAGCGGGTCGCGTGCGGCGCGCTGGCCTTGTAGACGAACTGGAAGTTGCCGCTGGCGTCCGGCGCGATGGCAGTGCTGGGCCAGTCGCTGCGAGCCAGGTTCAGGCCCTTGAACAGTGCCTTGCCGGCGCCGCAGAGCTGGCCGTCGGGGACCACCGCCTGGTGGTTGCCGTTGGCGTTGCCCTGGTTGACGCCATTCCAGTCGTACAGCGCCTGGGTGCCGCCGGCGGCGACGGCGGCCTTGCAGGCGGCCGACTTGGGATTCTCCGGACCTTCGAGGAAGCAGCCGTAGACCCGACTGGGCGGCGTTTCCATCGAGCCGTGGGCATGGGCTGCCTGGGGCAGGAACAGGGCGAGGGTGAGTGGCAGGAGTGCCAGGGTGGCTGAGTAGTGTTTCATGACAAGTCCTTTTTTCCAGAACCGGATTCATTTCGAAGCGGGCTGATCCTAGCCCTCGGTGCCGGTTTGAGGTCCCTACCAAATGTGACGGGCCGGTCAGATTCGCTACCCATTCCTGATGGATGTTGCGGAATGCAAAGCGGTCGGCACCCGCACTGTGAGCCGGTAGAGGCAGGCAAAGGGCCGCCATGGGGGCGGGGAAGGGAAGCCGGCGGGAAGGTGGCGGACCTGTCAGAACGATCAGTGTCCGCGCCCGGCCGCAGCCGGGCGGGAAGGGAACTAGACCTGGCTGCCGAGCTGTTCGGCGCGACGCAGCCAGCCCTGGCGCTGTTCCTCGCTGGAACTGCGCATCGGCGCGAACTCTTCCAGGCGGCGGGTGGCGATGCCACAGGCGCCGAGCACGCTGCGCACCATCTGCCGGTGCGCCGGCGGGCCCTTGAGGAAGCGCAGCCGCGACAGCGGCTGGTCGTGGCAGACCAGCAGGTCGGCGCTGCGCCCGCCCAGCAGTTGCTCCCAGTCCTTGTCCTGGGTGCCGCGGTAGCGGAAGGCGAAGCCCGGCTGCAGGACGCGGTCGAAGAAGCCCTGCAGCAACGCCGGCAGGCCGCCCCACCAGACCGGGTAGACGAACACCAGGTGCTCGGCCCAGTGGATCTGCCGCTGCGCTTCCAGCAGGTCGGGTTCGAGCACCTGGCTCTGTTCGTAGCCTTCGTGGAGGATCGGGTCGAAGGCCAGCTCGCCCAGCTTCAGTTCGCGCACCACGTGATCCTTGCTGCGCGCGCCCTGGGCGTAGCATTCGGCGAGCAGGTGGCAGAAGCTCTTGCGCTTGGGCGAGCCGACGATCAGCAGGATGCGCTTGCCGTCGCCTTCCAGCGGGGTGGCGCCGGTCTTGGCGGTTTCAACCATGGTGGCCGGCCTCCAGCATCTGCTCCGGCCGTACCCATTCGTCGAACTGCGCTTCGTCCAGGTAGCCCAGCTGCAGCGCCGCGGCGCGCAGGGTGGTGCCTTCGGCGTAGGCCTTCTTGGCGATTTCGGCGGCCTTGTCGTAGCCGATGTGCGGGTTCAGTGCGGTGACCAGCATCAGGCCGCGCTCCAGCAGGTCGGCCATGCGCTGGGCGTCCGGCTCCAGGCCGGCGACGCAATGCTTGTTGAAGTTGCGGCAGCCGTCGGCGAGCAGGCGGATGGACTCCAGCAGGTTGTAGACGATCACCGGCTTGAACACGTTGAGTTGCAGATGGCCCTGGCTGGCGGCGAAGGAAATCGTGCTGTCGTTGCCCATGACCTGGCAGGCCAGCATCGACAGCGCCTCGCACTGGGTCGGGTTGACCTTGCCGGGCATGATCGAGCTGCCCGGCTCGTTGGCCGGCAGCTTCACCTCGGCGAAGCCGGCGCGTGGGCCTGAGCCGAGCAGGCGCAGGTCGTTGGCGATCTTCATCAGGGCCACCGCCAGGCTCTTCAGGGCGCCGGAGAGGATGACCAGCGGCTCGTGGCCGGCCAGGGCGGCGAACTTGTTCGGCGCGGCGACGAAGGGCAGGCCCGATTCGGCGGCGATTTCCGCGGCGATGGCGTCGGCGAAGCCCTTCGGCGCGTTGAGCCCGGTGCCCACCGCGGTGCCGCCCTGGGCCAACTGGTAGACCGCCGGCAGCGCCGCGCGGATGGCGCGCTCGGCGTAGTCGAGCTGGGCGACGAAGGCCGAGAGTTCCTGGCCGAAGGTGATCGGCGTGGCGTCCATCAGGTGGGTGCGCCCGGTCTTGACCAGGCTGGCGTGCCGCGCCGACTGTTCGGCGAGACCGCCGGAAAGCTCGGCGATGGCCGGCAGCAATTGTTCGTGCACGGCCTTGGCGGCGGCGATGTGCATGGCGGTGGGGAAGCTGTCGTTGGAACTCTGCGCGCGGTTGACGTGGTCGTTGGGATGCACCGGCGACTTGCCGCCGCGCGGATTGCCGGCCAGTTCGTTGGCGCGGCCGGCGATCACCTCGTTGACGTTCATGTTGGTCTGGGTGCCGCTGCCGGTCTGCCAGACCACCAGCGGGAAGTGCTCGTCGTGGCGGCCTGCGAGGACCTCGTCGGCGGCCTGTTCGATCAACCGGGCGACTTCCGGCGGCAGTTCGCCGAGGTGGTCGTTGACCCGCGCGGCGGCTTTCTTGATCAGCGCCAGGGCGTGGATCACGGCGAGCGGCATGCGCTGGCCGCCGATGGCGAAGTTCTCCAGCGAACGCTGGGTCTGGGCGCCCCAGTAGGCGTCGTCGGGCACCTCGATGGTGCCCAGGCTATCGGTTTCGGTCCGGCTCATGAGTGTTCTCCAGGGTGCGTATCCGGCAGTTTAGGCCTTCGCTCCCGCCTTGGGTTCCGCTGCCGTCGCTTCCTCGTGGGCATTTTTCGCCGCGCTGCGGGTCGGAAATAGATTGCCCGCCGCCGGCCTCACCAGCGCGCGCGGGTCGAACCGATCCAGCCGAGGGCGCCGTCCACCGGCACGCAGTCGCCGTCGTCGTGGCGCAGGGTGCCGTTGAAACGGCCGAACCACTGGCGGGTATTGGCATAGAACAGGCCGACGCTGGGCCGCGCCTGGTGCAGCTGTTCGGGACGGAAGAGCAGCTCGACGCGACCGCAGGCGCTGTCCAGGCGCCATTCGGCCAGCGGGTCGCGAGGCTCGCGGATGTGCACGTCGTCGAGCACGCGGCTGAGCTTGCCGCCGAACCACAGGGCGTTCTCGCGCAGGTCGCTGGCTTCGGTCCAGCCGGTGCCGAAGTTGCCGGCGATGCCGCCGGGGGCGGCGAAGGCGGCGCGGGTCCAGTAGGTATGCAGCGGCCAGACACCGCGGCCGAAGTCCAGCGCGGCGAAGCTCTGGCCCGCCTGGCAGTCGTAGCGTCGGCGGCCGAGCTGCAGGCAGCCGCTGATCGGCAGGCCGAGCTGGCGGCTGCAGGCATGGAAGGTGTGTTCGCCCATCGGCACCACCAGGTTCACCGACTCCAGGTGCGACGGTCGTCGCACTTCCAGCGCCAGCTCCAGCGGCAGGCCACCGAGGTCCGGGGCCTGGCCGGTGACGCGCAGGCGCCCGGGCTGTTCGTCGAAGCGCAATTGCAGGCGGGGATGCTCGAAGGCATGGCTGGCCTGCGGCTCGTCGGGCAACTGGCAGCCGAGGCCGAAGAAGCGGATCTGCGTGTGCGCTACCGCCTGGCCGCTGTCCAGGTCGAGGAAATAGGCGGCGCCGTAGGTCAGGTAGTCGAGGTCGGCGATGGTCAGCGAGAGCATCCAGCCGGGGCTGACGATGCACCAGTGGTTCCAGCGCTTGCGCCGGCCGAAGTGGCCGGGGATGTGGCAGAGCACCCGCGGCCGGGCGGACCAGCCGACCGCCCGGGGATCGAGCCGGCCGTGGCTGTCGCAGAGGTTGCGCAGGGGCGGGGGCGATACGGCGAGGGTATCGGCGGCGGTTCCGTTCATCTAACACATCCATGTGACAGGCTGACGCAAGCATGCCGGCTGCGGAAGGAAGGCGGCAAGTACCCACTACAGAACTGATAGTAGACGGCATGGAGCGGGCGGGCGCCGGATAGGATTCTCCCGATATTCGGCGCCGCGCTTGAGCGGATTTCGAACTTAGGCGCAGAATGTCGGGTCCCACGGACACATCTACCCAACCTCAAGGATTTTCCATGACCCGTCTTCGCCTCATCGGCAGCGCCGTGCTGCTCAGCCTCAGCTCCATGGCCATGGCCGATTCCGCCAGCCAGGCCGAGCAATTCCTCAAGCTGGTCCATGCTGACAAGCTGACGGTCCCGGTCTATGCCCAGGTGCAGCAGATGCTGGCCCAGCGCTTCGCCCAGGCCAAGGCGCCGGAGAGCAAGAAGGCGGTTCTCGAGCGTTACCAGGCCAAGGCCAATGCCGAGCTGGACCGCGCCATCGGCTGGGACAAGATCAAGCCCGAGCTGATCAAGCTCTACACCACCAACTTCACCGAGTCCGAGCTGAAGGACCTGAATGCCTTCTACCAGTCGCCGCTGGGCAAGAAGGTGCTGGAGAAGATGCCGCGCCTGACCGCCGAATCCGCCCAACTGACCCAGGCCAAGCTGCAAGGCGCCGTCGAGCCGGTGAACAAGCTGATGGCCGACATGGACAAGGAACTCGGCGTCGCCGCGCCGGCCCAGAAGAAAAAGTGAGTCGTGATTCGCGATGAGCATGCGTGACCGTATCCAGACCGCCCTGCAGCCCCTCGATCCGCAACACGTCGAGGTGCTCGACGAGAGCCACATGCACAGCCGCGGGCTGGAGACCCACTTCAAGGTGGTGCTGGTCAGCCCGCAGTTCGCCGGGTTGAACGCGGTGAAGCGGCACCAGAAGGTATATGCCACCCTCGGTGGGTTGATGGGCGAGTTCCACGCCCTGGCGCTGCATACCTTCACCCCTGAGGAGTGGAGCCAGGCTGCGGTGCCGGCCTCGCCGACCTGCCGCGGCGGGAGCAAGCACGACATACCCTGAGACGGCGTCCGTCGCGGCGGGGTGCAGAGCCTGCCCCTGCTGCGCTAGACTACGCACCCAGCGCCGGCCTTCCGCCGGCGTTGTCGTTTCCATGGCGCCAGCGGCTGGCGCTTTTCGTTCCGGTCCGCCCTTTACGCGGGCGACCACCTGGAGGCTATATCCCCATGACATCCATCGTCGTGGCGGCGCTGTACAAGTTCGTGACTCTCGACGATTACGTGGCGCTGCGTGAACCCCTGCTGCAAACCCTGCTCGACAACGGTGTGAAAGGCACCTTGCTGCTGGCCGAGGAAGGCATCAACGGCACCGTCTCCGGTAGCCGCGAAGGCATCGATGCGCTGTTCGCCTGGCTGCGCAGCGATCCCCGGCTGGCCGATATCGAGCACAAGGAATCCTACTGCGACGAACAGCCGTTCTACCGCACCAAGGTCAAGCTGAAGAAGGAAATCGTCACCCTCGGCGTGCCTGGCGTCGATCCGAACAAGCAGGTCGGCCAGTATGTCGAGGCGAAGGACTGGAATGCCCTGATCAGCGATCCGGAAGTCCTGCTGATCGATACCCGCAACGACTACGAGGTGGCGATCGGCACCTTCGAGGGCGCGGTCGATCCGAAGACCAGGTCGTTCCGCGAGTTCCCCGAGTACATCAAGGCCCACTACGACCCGGCGCGGCACAAGAAGGTGGCGATGTTCTGCACCGGCGGCATCCGCTGCGAGAAGGCTTCCAGCTACATGCTCGGCGCCGGTTTCGAGGAGGTCTTCCACCTCAAGGGCGGCATCCTCAAGTACCTCGAAGAGGTGCCGCAGGAACAGAGCCTGTGGCGCGGCGACTGCTTCGTATTCGACAACCGCGTGACCGTGCGCCACGATCTTAGCGAGGGCGAGTACGATCAGTGCCACGCCTGCCGCAACCCGGTTTCGCTGGAGGACCGCCAGTCCGAGCACTACGTGCCCGGCATCAGCTGTCCGCACTGCTGGGACTCGCTGAGCGAGAAGACCCGCGCCGGCGCCCGCGAGCGGCAGAAACAGATCGAACTGGCGCGGCAGCGCAACCAGCCGCACCCGCTCGGTCGCGATCCGCGCCAGTCCACGCTGGAGAACTGAACCTTGGCCAAGGCCCGCCTGCTGTACGTGATGGACCCCATGTGCTCCTGGTGCTGGGGCTTCGCCCCGGTCGCCGAGGCGCTGTCCCGGCAGGCGGCCGCCGACGGCGTCGCTTTCCACCTGGTAGCCGGTGGCCTGCGCGCCGGCCACGGCGCGGCGCTCGACCCGAATACCCGCGGCTACATCCTCGGCCACTGGCAGACCGTGCAGCAGACCACCGGCCAGCCGTTCCGCTTCGACGACGCGTTGCCCGAAGGCTTCGTCTATGACACCGAGCCGGCCTGCCGGGCCCTGGTGGCGGCGCGCAGCCTCGACGAGGAAAGCGCCTGGCCGCTGGTAAGGGCGATCCAGCGGGCGTTCTACGCCGAGGGTCGCGATGTCACCCAGGCGGCGGTGCTCGCCGGCCTGGCGGAAGCGGTGGGGCTTCCGCGCATCGAGTTCGCCGCGGCCTTCGACAGCGGCGAGGCGCGTGACGCCACCGCCGCCGATTTCGCCTGGGTCCAGGACCTCGGCATCGCCGGGTTCCCGACCCTGCTGGCCGAACGCAACGGCCAACTGGCGTTGCTCACCAACGGCTACCAGCCGCTTGCCGAACTTTCACCCTTGCTCGGCCGCTGGCTGGAACGGGGCCGGCATGAGTGAGCGCGGAGACCGCCTGAGCTGGGCGGAGATTCGTCGACTCGCACTGCGCCACAAGAAAGCCCTGTTGTTCGCCAACCTGGTGGCGGTGCTGGCCACCCTCTGCACCGTGCCGATTCCCTTGCTGCTGCCGCTGCTGGTGGACGAAGTGCTGCTCGGCAAGGGTGACGGCGCGCTGCGTTTCATGGACCGCCTGTTGCCCGCCGACTGGCAGGTGGCGTTCGGCTACATCGGCCTGATGTTGGCGGCGACCCTTCTGTTGCGGGGGGCGGCGCTGGTATTCAACGTGCTCCAGGCGAAGCTGTTCGCGCGGCTGTCCAAGGACATCGTCTACCGCATCCGCCTGCGTCTGATCGAGCGCCTCCGGCATATCGCCCTGGGCGAATACGAAACCCTCGGCGGCGGGTCGATCAGCGCCCACCTGGTCACCGACCTGGATACCCTGGACAAGTTCGTCGGGGAAACCCTCAGCCGCTTCCTGGTCGCCTTGCTGACGCTGCTCGGCACCGCCGCGATCCTGGTCTGGATGCACTGGCAGCTGGCCTTGCTGATCCTGCTGTTCAACCCGCTGGTGATCTGGTCCACGGTGCAGCTGGGCAAGCGCGTCAAGCATCTCAAGAAGCTCGAGAACGACAGCACCGCGCGCTTCACCCAGGCGCTCACCGAGACCCTCGAGGCGATCCAGGAAGTCCGCGCCGGCAATCGCCAGGGCTATTTCCTCGGCCGCCTCGGCCACCGCGCCCAGGAGGTCCGCGACTACGCCGTGGCCTCGCAATGGAAGAGCGACGCCGCCGGGCGCGCCAGCGGCCTGCTGTTCCAGTTCGGCATCGACGTGTTCCGCGCCGCGGCGATGCTCACCGTGCTGCTCTCGGACCTGTCGATCGGCCAGATGCTCGCGGTGTTCAGCTACCTCTGGTTCATGATCGGTCCGGTCGAACAGCTGCTCGGCCTGCAATACGCCTACTACGCCGCTGGCGGCGCGTTGCAGCGGATCAACGAGTTGCTGGCGCGGGCCGACGAGCCGCGCTACCCGCCGCTGCGCGATCCGTTCGCCGGCCGCACGACCGTTGGCATCGAGGTGCGCGGGCTGGATTTCGCCTACGGCGAGGACAAGGTCCTGGAGCAGTTGGACCTGAACATCGGCGCCGGCGAGAAGGTTGCCCTGGTCGGCGCCAGCGGCGGCGGCAAGAGCACGCTGGTGCAACTGCTGCTCGGCCTCTACAGTGCGCAGCGCGGCAGCATCCGCTACGGCGGGGTGCCCCTGGAGGAAATCGGCCTGGACTGCGTGCGCGAACATGTCGCGGTGGTCCTCCAGCATCCGGCGCTGTTCAACGACAGCGTGCGGGCCAACCTGACCATGGGCCGCGAACGCAGTGACCAGGCCTGCTGGCGGGCTTTGCAGATCGCCCAGTTGGCCGACGGCGTGCGGCGCCTGCCGCAGGGGCTGGACACCGTGGTCGGGCGTTCCGGGGTGCGCCTGTCGGGCGGTCAGCGGCAGCGCCTGGCGATCGCCCGGATGATCCTCGCCGAGCCCAAGGTGGTGATCCTCGACGAGGCCACCTCGGCCCTCGACGCCGCTACCGAGTATGCCCTGCACCAGGCGCTCGGGGACTTCCTCGAAGGCCGCACCACATTGATCGTGGCCCATCGGCTGTCGGCGGTGAAGCAGGCCGACCGGGTCCTGGTCTTCGATGGCGGGCATATCGCCGAAGACGGCGATCACCAGCAACTGATCGCCGAAGGCGGCCTCTACGCCCGGCTCTACGGACATCTGCAACAGATGTGAGGCGCCAGGCTGTCGCCTGGCGGTTTTTCTCGTATATTCCATATAAGACATCCGGTTTTTATTGGCTGCGGCAATAAAAAACGCTGTCTGTTCCGCCAGGTGCAGGGCAGGTTCGGCAAACAGCCACTAGACTCCTACTGTTTGCCAGGTGTCCGCCTCCTCCAGCGTCGTGGCTGCCGGCAGGCAAGGCCTCGGGAGTTCTGCGACGGGATCTTGAGCGGCCGACAGGTGATGCAGTCAGGGGCGACGGAGACGGCGCCCGATCGCTTAGCGCCAGTTTGAATGGTAGATGGAATGAGGCAGAACCGGACTCTCGACAAGCCCCGCCTGCTCGGCCTGGTATGGCCCTTCATCGTCGTGGTGCTGCTGCAGGCCATGCTGGCGGGCGGCAGTCTCTACGTCCTCTCCGCAGTGCGCAGCTATGTCGGCGGCGAAAGCCTCTGGTCGAAGGGCCAGAAGGATGCCATCTACTACCTCACCCTCTATGCCGACTCACGCGCCGACGAAGACTTCCGCCGCTACGAGGAGGCCATCGCGATCCCCCTCGGCGACCGCGAGATGCGCCTTGCCCTGGACCAGCCCGACCCGGACATCGAGGCGGCCCGCCAGGGCATCCTCAAGGGCGGCAACCATGCCGACGACGTTACCGCGATCATCTGGCTGTACCGCAACTTCCACGACTTCAGTTACTTCGAGCGCGCCATCGAGCTGTGGCTGGTGGGCGACAAGTACGTCATGGAACTGATCGACGTCGCCGGCAAGATGCGCGCGGGCATCGGCGCCGGGCAGGCCAGCGCCGAGCAGGTGCAACAGTGGAAGACCGAGATCCACGCGATCAACGAGAAGGTCACGCCGGCGGCCAAGGCCTTCAGCGACGCCCTCGGCGAGGGCTCGCGGGCCTTGCTCAGGCTGCTGCTGGTGGCCAACCTGACCACCGCCAGCGTGCTCATCCTCCTGGCGTTCCTGCGGACCCGGCAGCAACTGACGCAGCGCCAGGAAGTGGAGAACGCCCTCGATGCCGAGCGCGAACGGGCCCAGATCACCCTGGCCTCGATCGGCGACGGAGTGATTACCGCCGATACCCAGGGGGGCATTTCCTACCTCAACCCGGCCGCCGAGCAGATGACCAACTGGACGCTGGACAAGGCCCGCGGCCTGCCCCTGGCGTCGCTGTTCCGGATCGTCGACGAAAGCTCGCGGGAGGAGGGCATGCTGCTGATCGAGCAGATCCTCAGCGGCGAGATCGACGGCGGTCGCGAGCATTCCAAGCTGGTTCTGCGTCACGACGGCAGCAGCGTGCCGGTGACCCTGGTGGGCGCGCCGATCCACCGTGGCGGCGAGATCACCGGGGTGGTCCTGGTGCTTCACGACATGACCCGCGAGCGCCAGTACATGGCGCGCCTGTCCTGGCAGGCGACCCACGATGCGTTGACCGGGCTGACCAACCGCCGCGAGTTCGAGTATCGCCTGCAGATAGCGCTGGAACGCCTGGAGCGCAACAGCGGGCGGCACGCCCTGATGTTCCTCGACCTGGACCAGTTCAAGCTGGTCAACGACACCTGCGGCCACGCCGCCGGCGACGAACTGCTGCGCCAGGTCTGTACCCTGCTGCAGCAAGGCTTGCGCGAGGGCGACACGCTGGCGCGGCTGGGCGGCGACGAGTTCGGCATCCTGCTGGAGAACTGTCCGGCGGAAAAAGCCGTGGAGATCGCCGACCATCTGCGCAAGACCATCCAGGACCTGCACTTCACCTGGAGCGGGCAGCCGTTCAACTGCACCGTCAGCGTTGGCCTGGTGCACCTGCTGCCGGGTATCTCGACCCTCGAGGAGGCGCTGCGCTCCGCCGATATGGCCTGCTACATGGCCAAGGAAAAGGGCCGCAACCGGGTCCAGGTGTTCCATCAGGACGACGTCGAACTATCGATGCGCTTTGGCGAGATGACCTGGGTCCAGCGCATCCACCTGGCGCTGGAGGAAGACCGCTTCAGTCTCTATGCCCAGCCCATCGTGCCGCTGGGCGAAGGTGCGGAGGAGGGCTTGCACGTCGAACTGCTGCTGCGCCTGCGCGACGAGGGCGGGCGCCTGGTGCCGCCGCTGAGCTTCATACCCGCCGCCGAGCGCTACGGCCTGATGACGCTGATCGATCGCTGGGTGGTGGAGAATGCCTTCCGCACCCTTGTCGAACGCGCCCAGGACCCTCGCGCCGAGCCGATCGGCACCTGCGCCATCAACCTCTCCGGCGCGACCATCGGCGACGAGTCGTTCCTGCAGTTCCTCACCGAGCTGTTCGCCCGTTACCGCATTCCGCCGCAGACGATCTGCTTCGAGGTCACCGAAACCGTGGCGGTTGCCAACCTGGCCAGCGCCATCCGCTTCATCAACGAGCTCAAGGACACCGGCTGTCGTTTCTCCCTGGACGATTTCTGCGCCGGCATGTCGTCCTTCATCTACCTCAAGCACCTGCCGGTGGATTACCTGAAGATCGATGGCAGCTTCGTCAAGGACATGCTCGAGGATCCCATCGATCGCGCCATGGTCCAGGTGATCAACCATATCGGCCACGTGATGGGCAAACGTACCATCGCGGAGTTCGTCGAGACCGTCGAAGTCATGGAAGCGCTGCGCGAGATCGGCATCGACTATGCCCAGGGCCTGGCCATCGGCGCGCCCCTGCCGTTCAGTCGCCAGCCTCCGGGGGCTGGAGTGGATGCCCAAGGCCTGTGGCCGAGCCTGGGACAGAACCTCCGGTAGGTGACCGCGGGGCGAAGAAAGAGTAGTTTCGCTGCTATGAGGCCGTTGCCGACAAGAAGAGAAGGGAGACGGGTGTGAGCGAGTTCTTTGACCGTACGGGCCCCTTGCAGGAGGCGGGAAGCTATCCGCAGTGGGCGCAGCAACTGATCGTCGACTGCCAGGCGAGCAAGGACCGGGTTTCCGGTCACGAGCTGTACCGGCGCATGCGCGACGCCGAGCTGAGCCCGGCGCTGATGCGCCTGTACCTGATCGGCGGCTGGCCGGTGGTCGAGCAGTTCCCCTTGTACATGTCGCAGAACCTGCTGAAGACCCGTTTCGCCCGCCATCCCGGCGAAGACATGGCGCGCCGCTGGCTGATGCGCAACATTCGGGTCGAACTCAACCACGCCGACTACTGGCTGCACTGGGCCGAGGCCCACGGCGTGAGCCTGGCCGAGATCCAGGCGCAAGACGTGCCGGCCGAACTGCACGCGCTCAGCCACTGGTGCTGGCACACCTGCGCCAGCGACTCACTGGCGGTGGCCATGGCCGCCACCAACTACGCCATCGAAGGCGTCACCGGCGAGTGGTCGGCGCTGGTCTGTTCGAACGGCGTCTACGAAAACGCCTTCCCCAAGGAAGGCCGCAAGCGCGCCATGAAGTGGCTCAAGCTCCACGCCCAGTACGACGATGCCCACCCCTGGGAGGCGCTGGAGATCATCTGCACCCTGGCCGGCACCAATCCCAGCGCCGAGCTGCGCCGGCAACTGCGCGACGCGATCTGCAAGAGCTACGACTACATGTACCTGTTCCTCGAGCGCTGCATGCAGCTGGAGGAGGCGCGCAGCGCCCGCAAGCTCGCGGTCGGCGCGGAGTAGTCTTGCGCGCAGCGGAATCCCGGCGTGTTCTGCCGGGATTCCGCCCGCTCCTCAGGGCACCAGGATGATCTTCTCGCAGGTGCCTTCGTTCACCGCCCGGTACTGCTCAACGCCCTGCTCCAGCGGGACTTCCCGCAGCCCGTCCGGCAGCGGCAGGCGGCCTTGGTCGAACAGCTTGCCGAAGGCGTCGAGGAAGCCTGNGCAGGCTTCCACGCCATAGAGCAGCGAGTTGATCCCCACCACCGAGCCACCGCGGCGGTACAGGTTCAATGCGGGTAGGCGCACATGGCCGTCGGCCGGTGCGGCGATGATCGCCAGGCGACCGAAGGCGGCCAGCGCCGGGACCGCCGCCTCGAGCCAGAAACCGGTCGTATCGAAGATCACCTCGGCCCCGCCGGGGAAGATCCCTTCCACCTGTGGCGCCAGTTCGGCCGGCTCGCCCAGCAGCAGCGCGGCGATGCCCTGCGTTTCCAGCGCCTGGCGTTGCTCCTCGCGCCGCACCGCGCCGATCGCTTCGGCCCCCAGGGCCTTGGCCAGCGCCAGCGCGGCCTTGCCGACCGCGCCGTTGGCGCCGATTACCAGGAGCCGGGTGCCGGCCTTGACCTGGCTGCGTTGCAGGGCGTCCCAGGCGGTGCTGTAGGGCACCCCGCAACTGGCGGCCTGGGCGAAGCTCAGGCTTTCCGGCTTGAGCGCGACGCCGGCGGCCGGCAGGGTCAGGAACTGCGCGTGGCTACCGTCGCGGAAGAATCCCGGCTCCCGCCCGGTGCCCCAGACCGCCTGGCCGAGCAGAGCCTTCGGTCCCTCCACCACCACCCCGGCGAAGTCGCGGCCCGGTACCCGGGGCAGGGTGGTATAGGGGAAGCGGCCGAGGACGTTCTTCACGTCGCTCGGATTCAGCCCGGCGGCGCGGATTTCCACCCGCACCTCATCGGCGGCGGGAAGCGGGTCGGGCATGTCCACCAGCTTGAGGGCGGCGAGGTCGCCGGTACGGTCGAATTGCAGTGCTTTCATCGGGGGCTCCGTGTCGTCGCGGCGATCAGTGCAGCCACTGCTGCAGCAGGTCGCGGCCAAGGGGGAAAAGCTGTTCGCCGAGCTGCATGCCAAGCAGGCCGACCAGGGCGATGGCGGGGGGCGCCGGCGAGCGGAAGTCGAGGACGGCGTAGAGCGCGCCGACCAGCAGGCCGATGCCGAGGGAGATCAGGTAGTTCATGGCGGCTGACAGGGACGGTGAACGATGGCACCAGTCTAGTTGGCCGAAAAAACATCTATCGGCCAATCACTATCGAATGCCGGTCAAGGCTGGAACGGCTGGTGATGCTCGGCCCTGTACTCGGTGGGAGAGACGCCCAGCTCGCGGCGGAACATGTCGCTGAAGGCGCTCGGCGTATATCCCAGGGCATGGGCGATGCCTGCCACCGGACGGCCATCGATCAGTGCGGCGGCGGCGGTCGCCAGCTGCACCTGCCGCCGCCAGTCGGCGAAGCCCATGCCCAGGCTGCGCTGGAACAGGCGCGAGAGGGTCCGCACGCTGGCCCCGGCGTCTTCGGCCAGGCGCTCCAGGCCGATGTCCAGGGAGGGATTGGCCATCACCGCCTGGCACAGCGCGAGCAGGCGCCTGTCGGAGGCGTCCGGCAGCGGTACGCGGAGGCTGGAACGGCGCGCGCGGCCGAGTTCGAGCACGGCGAGATCGGCCAGCGCCCGATAGTAGTCGGGGTCGCTCTGCCGTTCCTGCTCCACCAGGCTGACGATCAGCTCGCGCAGCAGCGGGCCGACCACCAGCACCAGGGTGCGGTCCTCCAGGCCGCGGGAGAGTTCCGGGCTCAGGTAGATGTTGCGCATCTGCAACTCGGAGGCGACCCGCACCGCATGGCGCAGGCCCGGAGGCAACCAGACCGCCCGTTGCGGCGGGACCGGCAGGGCCTCGTCGGGCGTCTCCAGCCACATCATCCCGGACACCGCATAGAGCACCTGGCCCCAGGCGTGCTCGTGGGCATCGACGCGGTGCCCGGCAGGATAGCTGCGGGCAACGCCGCGCAGGGGCCGGCGGCTGTCGCTCAGGTCGGGTGGGGCGGGTCGTGCCATGGGAATGCCGTCGCGGAGGAAAGACGCAGGTTAACCGCTTGACGCCGATCATGCAGCGCCGGCTTTCAGCGCAGCCGTGACAGCGCTGCTGGCAGCTTTTCGCACCGCACTGTAAAGATAACTTTACGAAGACCGGGCGTTCGCCATGCATGCCGCCGGCGCGTAAGGAATAGTTGCCAGAAACCCTGCGCCAGGCCCTGTGCCGGGCCCTGCCGACGGCTTGTCCGCCGCGCCGCCACGGGGTGAGATGAAGGCATCTCCCATGTCGTCGGCCGCCTGGACCGGCGGCGGTCCATTCAACAAGAACAACGAGGAGGCCGGATGAACGCCGTGGCCAAGATCGAACAGCACAATCCCATCGGTACCGACGGATTCGAATTCGTCGAGTTCACCGCCCCCGACGCCAAGGGCATCGAGCAGCTGCGCCAGCTGTTCAACATGATGGGCTTCACCGAAACCGCCAAGCATCGTTCCAAGGAAGTCTTCCTGTTCCAGCAGAACGATATCAACATCGTGCTCAACGGCAGCCCGACCGGGCATGTCCATGAATTCGCCCTCAAGCACGGCCCGAGCGCCTGCGCCATGGCCTTCCGGGTGAAGAACGCTTCCCAGGCCGCCGCCTACGCCGAATCCCAGGGCGCCAAGCTGGTGGGCAGCCACGCCAACTTCGGCGAGCTGAACATCCCCTGCCTGGAAGGCATCGGCGGTTCGCTGCTGTATCTTGTCGACCGCTACGGCGACCGCAGCATCTATGACGTCGACTTCGAGTTCATCGAAGGCCGCAGCGCCAACGACAACTCGGTCGGCCTGACCTACATCGACCACCTGACCCACAACGTCAAGCGCGGCCAGATGGACGTCTGGTCCGGTTTCTACGAGCGCATCGCCAACTTCCGCGAGATTCGCTACTTCGACATCGAAGGCAAGCTCACCGGCCTGTTCTCCCGCGCCATGACCGCACCTTGCGGGAAGATCCGCATCCCGATCAACGAGTCGGCCGACGATACCTCGCAGATCGAGGAATTCATCCGCGAATACCATGGCGAAGGCATCCAGCACATCGCCCTGACCACCGACGACATCTATGCCACCGTGCGCAAGCTGCGCGACAACGGCGTGAAGTTCATGTCGACCCCGGACACCTACTACGAGAAGGTCGACACCCGCGTCGCCGGGCATGGCGAGCCGCTCGAGCAACTGCGCGAACTGAACCTGCTGATCGACGGCGCCCCGGGCGACGACGGCATCCTGCTGCAGATCTTCACCGACACGGTGATCGGCCCGATCTTCTTCGAGATCATCCAGCGCAAGGGCAACCAGGGTTTCGGCGAGGGCAATTTCAAGGCCCTGTTCGAGTCCATCGAGGAAGACCAGATTCGCCGCGGCGTGATCTGATCCCGCTGCCGCCAGCCTCTTCCGGGGCTGGCGGTTTTCCTTGCGCTCCGCGTTTCCGTTCCAGCGGCGCCGATCGCGCCAGCCTTGCCCGCACCGCCGAGCCACGAGCCTGGCGGCCCATTCACGTCACGTACAACAACAAACAGGTGACGCATGATCCGTGAGTCCTTCCTTCGCCCAGCCGACCGCCCGCCGCCACGCGCCCCGCATGGCGCCCGCCGTGCGCCTGCCGCCTGAGCCGCACGGCCCCGTTTCGCCTCCGACAACAATAAATTTCCACTTGCGTGAGATAACTCAATGGACGGCCAACATCCGCATTCGGGCGAGCTCAAGCGCGGCCTGAAGAATCGTCACATCCAGTTGATCGCCCTCGGCGGCGCCATCGGCACCGGCCTGTTCCTCGGCTCGGCCGGGGTGCTCAAGTCGGCGGGCCCGTCGATGATCCTCGGCTACGCCATCGCCGGCTTCATCGCTTTCATGATCATGCGCCAGCTCGGCGAGATGATCGTCGAGGAGCCGGTCGCCGGCTCCTTCAGCCACTTCGCGCACAAGTACTGGGGCGGCTTCGCCGGCTTCCTCTCCGGCTGGAACTGCTGGGTGCTGTACATCCTGGTCGGGATGTCGGAACTGACCGCGGTCGGCAAGTACATCCACTACTGGTGGCCGGAGGTGCCGACCTGGGCCACGGCGGCGTTGTTCTTCGTCGTCGTCAACGCGATCAACCTGGCCAACGTCAAGGCCTTCGGCGAAGCCGAGTTCTGGTTCGCGATCATCAAGGTGGTTGCGATCATCGGCATGATCCTGCTCGGCTGCTACCTGCTGTTCAGCGGCAGCGGCGGTCCGCAGGCTTCGGTGAGCAACCTCTGGGCACACGGCGGTTTCTTCCCCAACGGAGTGAGCGGACTGGTGATGGCCATGGCGATCATCATGTTCTCCTTCGGTGGCCTGGAAATGCTCGGCTTCACCGCGGCCGAGGCGGACAAGCCGAGGACGGTGATCCCGAAGGCGATCAACCAGGTGATCTATCGCATCCTGATCTTCTACATCGGCGCCCTGGTCGTGCTGCTCTCGCTGACGCCCTGGGACAGCCTGCTGCAGACCCTCAACGCTTCCGGCGATGCCTACAGCGGCAGCCCGTTCGTGCAGATCTTCTCGATGATCGGCAGCGGCACCGCCGCGCACCTGCTGAACTTCGTGGTGCTCACCGCCGCACTGTCGGTGTACAACAGCGGCACCTATTGCAACGGCCGCATGCTTCTCGGCCTGGCCGAGCAGGGCGATGCCCCGCGCGCGCTGGCCAGGGTCGACAAGCGCGGCGTACCGGTACGCGCCCTGGTGGTATCGGCGCTGGTGACCTTCCTCGCGGTGGGGGTGAACTATGTGATCCCGCACCAGGCGCTGGAGCTGCTGATGTCGCTGGTGGTGGCGGCGCTGGTGATCAACTGGGCGATGATCAGCATGGCGCACCTGAAGTTCCGCGCGCAGATGGACCGCCAGGGCACCCGCACGCACTTCCGCGCGTTCTGGTATCCGTACGGCAACTACCTGTGCATGGCCTTCGTGGTGTTCATCCTCGGCGTCATGTTGCTGATCCCCGGCATCCAGGTCTCGGTCTATGCCATCCCGGTCTGGCTGCTGGTGATGTGGGCCTGCTACCGACTCAAGGGAGCCCCGCGGCCGATGCCGGGCCTGCGGGTGAAGCCGGTCACCGAGTGATCGATGGGGCGCCGGCGCGCAGAGGAGAGGGGAGCGCTCCTTTGCGTGTCCCGGCGGCCCACAAGACTTTTTCTAGGGGCGCCTGTCGTTGACGCGGCAGGTGCCGAATTCCTACAGTGGCAGCGCCATTTTTTCTCGTTAGAGGGATTTCCATGAAAAAAGCGCTCTGGCTGCTTCTGGCTGCCGTTCCCGTGGTCCTGGTCGCCTGCGGCGGCAGCGACGACGACAAGCAGACCGCCCAGGTCGATTACCTGGCCCTGCCGGGGGATGCCAAGCTGGATACCCGCAGCGTCGACTACAAGTGCGAGAACGGTCGCAAGTTCACCGTGCAGTACCTGAACAAGGGCGACAACAGCCTCGCCGTGGTGCCGGTCAGCGACAACTCGACGCTGGTCTTCAGCAATGTGATTTCCGCCTCCGGCGCCAAGTACGCCGCCGGCCAGTACATCTGGTGGACCAAGGGCGAGGAAGCCACCCTCTACGGCGACTGGAAGGGCGGCGAGCCCACCGACGGGGTCGCCTGCAAGGAGCGTTGAGTTCGACCTGGCGCCTTAGCCGAAATGAAGGAACCCGGCTGCGGCCGGGTTTCTTTTGGCCTGCTTTTCCGCTCGGCAAAGGGGTTATGCTGGCAGCCCCGTTGGTCCACCGTGCCGCCCCATGCTGATCATCTCCAATGCCGTCCACCTGCCCGACCATGAGATCGAGCTGAATGCCATTCGTGCCCAGGGCGCCGGCGGGCAGAACGTCAACAAGGTCTCCAGCGCGGTGCACCTGCGCTTCGACATCCAGGCCTCGTCGTTGCCGCCGTTCTACAAGGAGCGTCTGCTGGCACTGAACGACCAGCGCATCAGCGGCGACGGCGTGGTGGTGATCAAGGCCCAGCAGTACCGGACCCAGGAGCAGAACCGCGAGGATGCCCTGGAGCGCCTGGCGGAGTTGATCCGCAGCGTGGCCAAGGTGCAGAAGGCGCGGCGCCCGACCAAGCCTACGCGCGGCTCGCAGAAGCGCCGGCTGGACGGCAAGGCCAAGCGCGGCGCGGTGAAGGCCGGGCGCGGCAAGGTGGATTTCTGAGCCGGCCGGTCTTCGCGACGGATCAGCGTACGGCCTGGGCCACCGGCTGGCCGAGGCCGCGCTCGCGGTCGCGTTGCAGGCGATAGGCCTTGGCCGCGGCCGGGATCGCAGTGACCTGGCCGGTTTCCAGCCAGCGTCGCAGGCGCGTGGCGTCGGCGAAGTGGGTGTACTTGCCGAAGGCGTCCAGCACCACCAGATTGACCGGGCTGCGGTTGATCGTGGTGCGCATCACCAGGCAGTGGCCTGCCTCGTTGGTGAAGCCGGTCTTGGTCAACTGGATGTTCCAGGTCTTGTTGTTGATCAGGTGGTTGGTGTTGCGGAAGCCCAGGGTGTAGTTGGGGTGGCGGAAGGCCACGGTCTTCTCCGGAGTGGTGCTCCACTGACTGAGCAGCGGATATTGCCGGCTGGCCACCAGCAGGCGGGTGAGGTCGCGAGCGGTGGAGACGTTGTGCAGCGACAGCCCGGTCGGCTCGACGTAGCGGGTGTTCTTCATTCCCAGGGCGTGGGCCTTGGCGTTCATCGCCTTGACGAAGGCGTTCTTGCCGCCCGGATAGTTCTGCGCGAGGCTGGCGGCGGCGCGGTTCTCCGAGGACATCAGGGCGAGCAGGAGCATGTCCCGGCGGCTGATCTGGCTGCCGACCCGCACCCGGGAAAACACCCCGCGCATTTCGCTGGTCTCGCTGATGGCGATCGGCAGTACCTCGTCCAGCGGCAGTTTCGAGTCGAGCACGACCATGGCGGTCATCAGCTTGGTGATCGAGGCGATCGGCACCACCAGGTCGGGGTTGCGCGAGTAGAGCACCTTGCCGGTGTTCTGGTCGGTAACCAGCGCGCTGCCCGACGCCAGCTCCTGTTGCAGCGGCAGCCCGGCCTTGGGCGGCGGGGAAGCGGATACCGCGGTGGCAACGCTGAGGGACAGGAACAGGGTGACCAGTGACAGGAGACGGTTTCTCACGTGCGTTGCTCACTAAGACGAGAAAGTGGGGGCCGTGGGGCGCAGTGTGAACTGGTACCCATAATTGAGCATTTTATGCTCTTTTGTAGGAAAAGCACGTAGGGCTTTGAAAGTGCTGACTTATGGTTGGCCCGGTTCGGAGAGGTTCGGCGGATAACGCCTGTGGCGGTATTCGCCCTACGCCCACAAGGTCGTGGTGCGGTAGGGCGAATAACCGCAACGCGGTTATCCGCCGCCTCGGCGGGAGTGCGCGGCATTCGCTGGGGCGAAAAAAAGCCGGCCATCACAGCCGGCTCAGGGTAACCGTGAGGGTTCAGTCCGCGCAGACCTGGGCGATGGCTTGCGCCAGGCGGTCGAGGCGGCGCGCGTCGAGACCGGCGACGTTGGCCCGGCCGCTGGAGACCAGGTAAACGGCGTGCTCGTCGCGCAGCCGAGCGACCTGCTGCGGGCTCAGTCCGGTATAGGAAAACATCCCGCGTTGCGCGCCGACATGGGCGAAGCGCTCGGCCAGGCCGTGCGGCGCCAGGGCTTCGACCAGGCCGATGCGCAGGCTGGCGATGCGCGAGCGCATGCTTTCGACCTCTTCCTGCCAGAGTCCCTTCAACTCGCTGTCGCCGAGGATCGCCGCGACCACCTCGGCACCATGCGCCGGCGGGGTCGACCAGAGGTTGCGGGCGAGGAAGGCCAGTTGGCTACGCAGGTCGGTGAGCTTCTCGGCGTTCTGCGCGCAGACGATCAGCGCACCGACGCGGTCGCGGTACAGGCCGAAGTTCTTCGAGCAGGAACTAGTGACCAGCACCTCCGGCAGTTCGCCGGCGAACAGGCGTACCGCCCAGGCGTCTTCCTCGAGACCGTCGCCGAAGCCCTGGTAGGCGAAGTCGATCAGCGGCAGCAGCTCGCGGCGACGCACCACGTCGAGCACCCTGCGCCAGTCGTCGTGGCTCAGGTCGAAACCGGTCGGGTTGTGGCAGCAGGCATGCAGCAGCACCACGTCTCCCTGGGGAATGCGCTCCAGGCCAGCAAGCATCGCCTCGACATCCAGGCGGTTGTCGGCGCTGACGTAGGGGTAGTGGGAAACCTTCAGGCCGGCGGCGGCGAACAGGGTCTCGTGGATCGGCCAGGTCGGGTCGCTCAGCCAGATGCCGCGGCCGGGCAGGCAATGGGCGATGAAGTCGCCGGCCAGGCGCAAGGCGCCGGTGCCGCCGGGCGTCTGGGTGGCGTCGGCGCGTTGCTCCAGCAACAGCGGCGAGGCGGCGCCGAGCGCCAGTTCCGCCAGGCGCGCGGCGAACAGCGCATCGCCGTGGCCGCCGACGTAGCTCTTGGTGGTTTCCTGCTCGACCAGGCGCTGCTCGGCGAGTTTCACCGAGCGCAGGATCGGGGTCAGGCCCTGGGCATCCTTGTAGACACCGACGCCGAGGTCCAGCTTGTCCGCGCGCGGATCGTTGCGGTAGGCGTCGAGCAGGCCCAGGATCGGGTCGCCCGGTACGCGGGCGACCTTGGCGAAATGACTCATTTGCGCCCCTCGGCGGTTTTCGCTACCTCATCGGTGCGCGCCGCCATGATGAAATCGTTGCGGTGCAGGCCCTTGATCGAGTGGCTCCACCAGGTCACGGTGACTTTGCCCCACTCGGTCAGCAGGCCCGGATGGTGGCCTTCGGCCTCGGATATCTCGCCGACGGCATTGGTGAAGGCCAGGGCATGCTTGAAGTTCTTGAACAGGTAGACCTTCTCTAGCTGCATGATGCCGTCGCGGACTTCGATGTTCCAATCCGGGATCTGCCGCAGCAGCACGGGCAGTTCTTCGTCGCTGACGTGCGGGGCGTCTGCGCGGCAGGCTTCGCAATGGGCTTGGGTGAGTGCGGTCATGGTGGGAGTCCTTGGTTGTCGCATGTGGGAGCGGCGGACGGGCCGTGCCCGTCCACCATAGTACAAGGCCGCCGCGGGGTCAGCCGCGGCGGCGGCGTTTCTCGTCAGGCCGCCTGCTTGGGCGGGAACAGCGGCGCGTGCAGGCCCAGGCGCATGGCCTCGTGGACCAGCGCCATGATGTCTTCCTGGGCCAGTTGGAACAGGCGCTTGAGGTCGGGCAGGACGAAATAGAGCGGTTGCAGGATGTCGATGCGGTAGGGCGTGCGCATCGCCTCCAGCGGATTGAAGGCCTGGTGCAGCGGCTCGTCGGAGAGGCTGTAGACGGTCTCCTTCGGCGAGGAGAGGATGCCGCCGCCGTAGATGCGCTTGCCCTGGTCGGTCTCGACCAGGCCGAACTCGATGGTCATCCAGTACAGGCGGGCGAGGAACACGCGTTCCTCCTTGCTCGCCTTGAGGCCGAGCTTGCCGTAGGTATGGGTGAACTCGGCGAACCAGGGGTTGGTCAGCAGTGGGCAGTGGCCGAAGATCTCGTGGAAGATGTCCGGCTCCTGCAGGTAGTCCAGTTCTTCCGGGGTGCGGATGAAGGTGGCGACGGGGAATTGCTGGCTGGCCAGCAGTTCGAAGAAGGTCTGGAACGGAATCAGCGCCGGAACCCGCGCCACGCGCCAGCCGGTGGTGGCCTGGAGAACCCTGTTGATCTCGTCGAGCTGGGGGATCCGGTCGTGGGGCAGGCCGAGCTGTTCGATGCCGTCGAGGTATTCCTGACAGGCGCGGCCTTCGATCACCTTCAGTTGCCGGGTGATCAGGGTATTCCAGACCTGGTGCTCGGTTTCCGGATAGTGGATGAAACCGTTGTCGTCGGGCTGGCGGGCCACGTACTGCGTCGTTTTCATACGGACTCCATGAGCGGCTTGTGGCCGCGGGGTCTTTGTTGTTGTCGTTGCCTTATCGATACCGCGTCGGGACGGTCCGTGCAGCCCCGGATAGGGACCGGGCAACGGGGAGGAATCGGCGTTTTCGTAAAGTTTTCCTTACGAATTGGCCTGGGTCGCCTGTCCATTGGGTCAGGCATTGTTGCTGGTGAGTCTAACTGTCACATATTCTTGACGGAAATTTCCGGCCGGGAGTTAAAAAACCGGCCGCGAGCCCATCAGAACGACAACACCGGGCCACGCCATGCGTATCAAAGTGCACTGCCAGAACCGTGTAGGCATCCTCCGCGACATCCTCAACCTGCTGGTCGACTACGGCATCAACGTCAATCGCGGCGAAGTCGGCGGCGACCAGGGCAACGCCATCTACCTGCTCTGTCCGAACATGATCAACCTCCAGTTGCAGTCGCTGCGGCCCAAGCTGGAGGCGGTGCCGGGGGTCTTCGGGGTCAAGCGCGTCGGCCTGATGCCCAGCGAGCGCCGGCACCTGGAACTCAACGCGCTGCTCGCCGCCCTGGACTTCCCGGTGCTCTCGGTGGACATGGGCGGGCAGATCGTCGCCGCCAACCGTGCCGCCGCGCAGTTGCTCGGCGTGCGCGTCGACGAGGTGCCGGGGATTCCGCTGTCGCGCTATGTGGAGGACCTCGACCTGCCCGAACTGGTGCGCGCCAACAAGGCGCGGATCAACGGGCTGCGGGTGAAGGTGAAGGGCGACGTGTTCCTCGCCGACATCGCGCCGCTGCAATCCGAGCACGACGAGAGCGAGGCGCTGGCTGGAGCGGTGCTGACCCTGCATCGCGCGGATCGCGTCGGCGAGCGCATCTACCATGTGCGCAAGCAGGAGCTGCGTGGCTTCGACAGTATCTTCCAGAGTTCGCGGGTAATGGCCGCGGTGGTCCGCGAGGCGCGGCGCATGGCGCCGCTGGACGCGCCGCTGCTGATCGAGGGCGAGACCGGCACCGGCAAGGAGCTGCTGGCGCGCGCCTGCCACCTGGCCAGCCCGCGCGGGCAGTCGCCGTTCATGGCGTTGAACTGCGCCGGCCTGCCGGAATCCATGGCCGAGACCGAGCTGTTCGGCTATGGTCCGGGAGCCTTCGAGGGCGCCCGCCCGGAGGGCAAGCTCGGCCTGCTGGAGCTTACCGCCGGCGGCACGCTGTTCCTCGACGGCGTCGGCGAGATGAGCCCGCGCCTGCAGGCCAAGCTGTTGCGCTTCCTGCAGGACGGCTGTTTCCGCCGGGTCGGCAGCGACGAGGAGGTGTACCTGGACGTGCGGGTGATCTGCGCCACCCAGGTAGACCTGTCCGAACTCTGCGCCAAGGGCGAATTCCGCCAGGACCTCTATCACCGTCTCAATGTGCTCTCGCTGCACATCCCGCCGCTGCGCGAGTGCCTGGATGGCCTGGCGCCGCTCGCCGAGCATTTCCTCGACCAGGCCAGCCGGCAGATCGGCTGCGGCCTGCCGAAGCTTTCCGCGCAGGCGCTGGAACGTCTCGAACGCTACCACTGGCCGGGCAATGTGCGGCAATTGGAAAACGTGCTGTTCCAGGCGGTTTCGCTGTGCGAAGGGGGAACGGTCAAGGCCGAGCACATCCGCCTGCCGGACTACGGCGCGCCGCAGCCGCTGGGGGATTTTTCCCTGGAAGGAGACCTCGACGCCATCGTCGGGCGCTTCGAGAAGGCGGTGCTGGAGCGCCTGTTCCGCGAACATCCGAGCAGCCGCCAGTTGGGCAAGCGCCTCGGCGTTTCGCATACCACGGCGGCGAACAAGCTGCGCCAGCATGGCGTGGGGCAAGGCGAGGGCTGAGCGGCATGCTTACCGGTTTGTTGCAGGCTGGGAAAGAAACGGTGGAGGCGTCGGCCCTCGTGAAAGGGCGGCAGCACGATGAGGCGTGGGGAAGACGGCCAGGATGTTCGCCGAGGGGCGGGATTGTCGCCGCCGAGTACACAATGATCGCGCCGGATGGGCGAGCTGCCCCTCGTGGCGCGATCCTTCGGAGGTCGACCCGGAGGTCGAGCAGAGTTTAGCCGCCAGTGCAGCCGTTGCCCCAGACCTGATATTCGACGGTATGTTTCTGGCCGTTCGAATCTTCGTAGGTCATGCGTGCGGGAACGATGCCGCAGGCATTGGAAGTGTCGGTTGAAGATATAACGCGAGCCACATCCAGTTGCATGCCATAGGCATATTCTTCAACAGCGTTTTCCTGCTGGCTGGCAGGTTGATCCTGGGCGCCAGCCGCCATCACCAGCGGCGAGCAGGCGAACAGGGCCATCAGGGCGAAAGCCTTCATTACTATTTACCTGAGTAGTTTCTGAGTGGGTACGATCTGCCGTCGGAAGACAGGCGGACAGGTCACCGGGGCAACTCGATAAACAAGGCTGGGTAAGTAAGTCTGCAATCAAGTTGCGGAGTCGAAGTTCAACGGGAGTTAACTTCGGCTGTTGGGTTTATTGTAAGTTGGGATAGGCTGCGACATATAGACTCAGTCAAGACAAGAACCTTGTACGGATCGGTAACAATATCCCTGTGGCCTTCTGCGCCGCGGCTTTGCGACCGGCTCACGGGTTTCTTTCCTGGCCCAGGGGCGATTGCGGGTCGAGCAGGGCGCTGCGAATGAAGTGCAGGTAGCTGAGCACCCGTCGCAGCGGCGAGGTATCGAACTGCGGTGCGCGCGGCTCCGGCGCCGCCCGTACCGCCATGATCGCCTGGTTCACCGCGTGCAGGGCGCGCTGGCGGTTGCTCGGCCCGGGTTGCAGGAACAGCCGGATCAGCGCCCGGCCCATCAGGCGGATCGCCCGGCGCCAGGCGGTGCGTTCGGCGTAGCAGGGCTCCTGGGGCAGGCGTTGCTGTTCGAGGCGCAGCTCGATGATCGCCTGGCCGACCTCCAGCACCAGGAACATCCAGCCCAGCAACCGGCGTTGCACGTCCGGGCGGCCGGCGGAGAAGGTGTAGGCCTGGTTCAGCAGGTCGCGGGTGCCGCTTTCGAAACCGGAGACCAGGCCCTTGCTCTTGCCGCTGATGGCGAACACCACCCGCTCGCGCAGGTCGTGCTCCAGGCGCTTCCACATCCACGGCCGGTTCGGCGGCAGGATCACCATGGCGGCGACCGTGGCGAGGACCATCGACAAGAGTAGTGCCAGGTATTCGTTGAAGAAGGCCAGGGCGTCGTAGCGCGCCATGTTGGCCGGCAGCGAGGCGAAGCAGAACCACACCAGTAGGCCGACGCCGTAGCCGTTCCACTGCGGCCGCCAGAGCAGCAGGGCGCCGACCGCGAAGACCGGCAGCAGGCAGCAGAGCAGCATCGGGAAACCGTCCACGTGGGGTAGCAGGTAGAGCAGCACGAACAGCCCGGTGCAGGCCCCGGCGAGGGTCCCGAGGGTGAGTTGCAGCGACAACCGGCCGGGATTCGGCGAGGTCGAGGAGAGCGCCGAGATCAGTACCGCGGTGAGGGCGAAGGTGCCGCCGTGGGGCCAGGAGGTCTGGATCCAGAACGTGCCGAGCAGGCCGATCATCAGCGCGCTGCGCGCTCCGGCGACCAGCGCGGCGACCGGGTTGGCGCGGGCGACGAAGCTTTCCTTCCATTGCTCGCGGGCATGGTGGTGTTCGGCCAGGGAAGCGTGGGTCAGGGCGTAGTTGTGCAGGTCGTCGGTGAAACGGAAGGCCAGTTCGGCAGCGGTGTTGAAATCCAGCAGGTCGTTCTCGCCGGGGCGCTGCTCCACCAGGCGCTGGCGGGCCTGGCGGATGTTCTGCATCAGTTCCGGCTTGTAGGCCTCGATGCGTTCGGCCAGGCGCGCGGCGTCGGCGTCGGTGGGCGTCCGTTCGCGAATCGGCGCGAGCAGCCCGGCAAGCTCCGCCAGGCAGGGCGCCAGGACCTCCAGGACATTCTGCGCCCCGCGCCCGCGCAGGCGTTCGAGCAGGCGGTGGAGGCCGTGGAAGCGACTGGTCATGACCATGAATTCGTTGTTCAGGCGAATCAGCCGGCCGCTGCGCAGGCGCATGTGCGGATCTTCGAAAGTAGTGGCGCTGCGCAGGTTTTCCAGGCCCACGGACTGGGCGACGAAGCGCGCGCTGAGCTCGCCGAAGCGCTCGCCGTCGAGGCTGCCCTGCAGGCCTTCGGCGGCGAACCCGGCGAAGTCGCGGAAGCGCCCGTAGAGTGTGTTGCGCAGGGCGGCGCCGCTGGTCTGCGGCAGGAAGATGGCGCTGACGGTACCGGTGCAGAGGATGCCCAGGGATATTTCCAGGACCCGCCACAGCGCCGCCATGAAGGCGCCTTCCGGGTGCGCGGTGGCTGGAATCCCGATCATGGTCGCGGTGTAGCCGGCGAGTACGCAGGCGTAGCCGCGGAAATCGCGGTAGCGCGCGGCGCCGGCGGTGCACAGGCCGACCCAGAGCGCCAGGCAGGCGAGGAACAGCACGCGCTCCTGGGCGAACAGGGCGATCAGAGTGACCATCACGCTGAGGCCGATCAGGGTTCCGACGATGCGGTAGAAGCTCTTGGCCAGGACCTGCCCGCTCTGCGTCTGCATGACGATGAAGACCGTCACCAGCACCGTGCTCGGCTGCGGCAGTTCCAGGCGATAGGCCAGCCACAGGGCGAGGCTGGCGGTGAGCAGGGCCTTGAACACGAAGACCCAGGCGACGCCGTCGCTACGCGCCCATTCGAGCAGGGCGCGGCGCAATTCGTCGGGGCTGGGAAAGAACGCGAGGGGAGCCGGTGGAACCAGGGGGAGACCTTTCCGGGTGGCGCGGGGCACTGCTGCGAATCCTGAACGACGGCGAGGGGAGGCCGAAACGGCTGGGAATTCTAGGAGCGCCCGCGCTTGCGGATAAGAGCTCGGATAGGTGAAAAATTTTTGTCACAAAAGGCAATAATAGGTGGGTTGACTCGTGACAGAATCTGCGCCGCCTTGGGGTGTCCTCCGGGTTGCGTGGAAAAGAGACGCGCCATAAGCGTCAGAGCCTAGAGGGCCGTGATGGATATCCTGTTCAATATGCGCGCGTTCGTCAGCGTCGCGGAGACCGGCAGTTTCACTGCCGCCGCCCAGCGCCTGGACCTGACGACCGCCTATGTCTCCCGTGCGGTGGCCAAGCTGGAGGCCCACCTGCAGACCCGCCTGCTGCATCGCACCACCCGGCGCATCGCGCTGACCGAAGCCGGGCAGCGCTACCTGATGCGCGCCCAGCAGATACTCGCCTACATCGAGGAGGCCGAGGCCGAGGCGGGCGACGCCCATGCGCGGCCGTCGGGCACGCTGAAGGTCCACGCGATGACCGGCATCGGCCAGCACTACCTGATCAAGGCCATCTCGCAATATTGCGAGACCTACCCGGAGGTTGGCTTCGACCTGACCCTGGCCAACCGGATCACCGACATTCTCGACGAGGGCTACGACATTTCCGTGGTGATCGCCCCCGAGCTGCCGGACTCCGGTTTCGTCTCCAAGTGCATCGGCCAGACCTACAGCATCCTCTGCGCCTCGCCGGGCTACATTGCCGCGCACGGCTTCCCCAAGCTGCCGGCGGAGCTGTCCGCGCACCGTTGCCTGCGCCTGGTGAACTCGGTGATGTCGCTGGACCGCTGGCTGTTCGACGGTCCCGACGGCCAGGAACTGGCCTGCATCAACCAGACGCATTTCCAGGTCAACACCGCCGACGCCATGACCGAGGCGGTGGTCTCCGGCATGGGTATCGGCGCGCTGCCGGTGTACGCGGCGGTCAACGGCCTGAAGGACGGCAGCCTGGTGCGGGTGTTGCCGCGCTATAGCCTGTTCCATCTCAACGTCTACGCCCTCTACCCCTCGCGGCAGTACCTGGATGCGAAGATCCGCACCTGGGTCGAGTTCCTCCGCGAGCACATGCCGGCGATGCTCGCCGCGGACGAGCACAGCCTGGCGGAGAGCGGTGGGTTGGCGAACTGAGCGGGAGTGGTGGGCGGCGCCCTTCGCGACGATCGCACCCCGGCTTGTCGGGAGTCGTAGGGCGGATAACCGCCTGGCGGTTGTCCGCCGATTCTCCGGAGCCCCGCGGACAACGCCAGGGGCGTTATCCGCCCTACAGGCTGTCTCCCACCCTCTGCAACTCCTCGATCAACGCCCGCAGGCAACTCGGCAGTGCTTCCAGGTCACGTACCAGCAGGCTGCGCTCGCGGATCGCCCAGGGCTCGTCGAGTTCGATGGTCGCCAGCTTCATCGTTCGGCTGTGGCGGCGCGCGGCGGACTGCGGGATCACGCCGATGCCGACGCCGCCCTCGATCATCCGGCAGATCGCCTCGAAGCTGGAGACCTGGATGCGCAGCGATAGCTGCTCGCCCATCTGCTCCACCCGTTCGTACAGAAAGGCGTGCAGGGTGGTGCCCTCGGGCAGGCCGATATGCTGGAACTGCAGGGTGTCGCGCAGGCGTACCCTGGCCTGTCCGGCCAGCGGATGGCCCTGGGGCACCGCCATCACCAGGCGGTCGGTGCTGAAATGCAGGACCTGCAGGCCACTGGCCGCCACCGGCCCGGCGATGATGCCGAGGTCGGTGGAGCCGTCCAGCACGCCGCGGACAATGTCGCGGCTGAGGCGTTCCTGCAGGTCGACGGTGACCCCGGGACGAGCGGCGAGGAAGCCGGCGAGGATTTCCGGAAGGAATTCGGTGACCGCGGTGGTATTGGCGAAGATGCGGATATGCCCGGCGGCGTCGCTGCCGTACTCGGTGAACTCGCTCTTCAGGTATTCCACCTGGCGCATGATCAGCCGCGCGTGCTGTAGCAGGCGCTGGCCCGCCGGGGTCAGTTCGACGCCGCGGCTGTCGCGATACAGCAGGCGGCTGCCAAGCTGGCCTTCGAGCGCCTTGACCCGCGCGCTGGCGGCGGCCGGGGAAAGGAAGGCGCGGCGCGCGCCCTGGGTCAGGCTGGGCGACTCGGCGATATGGATGAACAGGCGCAGGTCGGCGAGATCGAAATGCATGGGCACTCCATGGCGTTCGGCAAATCCGAACGCGCCATTGCGTAATTGCAAATTCTCAAAACGCTAGCATCCTATCATTCTCCTCCCATCACCCCCTAGGTCATGGGAAGCCACGCATGAGTGAGTCCGCTTTCGCCCCCTGGATCGGTCGCCAGGAAGAAACCCACGATCAATTGAGCCGCAACCTGGTCAAGCGCATCGCCGCCACCTTCGGCGAGCCGACCCCGGCCCACGGCGAAGCGCTGCCGCCGCTCTGGCACTGGGCGTTCTTCCAGGACCCGGTGGAGGCCGCCGGCCTCGGCGTCGACGGCCACCCGGCGCGCGGCGGTTTCCTGCCGCCGGCGGACGATCGCAACCGCATGTGGGCCGGCGGGCGCCTGGAGTTCCACCAGCCGCTGCGGGTCGGCGGCGAGGCCAGCCGCACCTCGACCATCCTCCGGGTCGAGGAGAAGCACGGTCGCAGCGGCGCGCTGCTGTTCGTCACCCTGCGCCACGACTACCGCCAGGACGGCCAACTGGCGCTGAGCGAAGAGCACGACATCGTCTACCGCGAACCGACCCCGCCCAAGCTCGGCGGTACCGAGGCCTTGCCCGAGGGCGACTGGCGCGAGGCGCTGGAGCCCGATCCGGTGTTGCTGTTCCGCTACTCGGCGGTGACTTTCAACGGCCACCGCATTCACTACGACTGGCCCTATGTCACCGATGCCGAAGGCTATCCGGGCCTGGTGGTGCACGGTCCGCTGATCGCCACCCTGGCCCTGCGCGCGTTCTGCCGGGCCAATCCGCAGGCGCGCCTGCGTCGCTTCGCCTATCGCGGCCTGCGCCCGCTGATCTGTCCCGAACCGTTCGAGGTCGGCGGCCGCCTGCTCGCTGCCGGCAAGGCCGAGGTATGGGTCGGCAATGGCGCCGGCCTGGCCCAGCGCGGCGACGTGGAATTCGACTGAAAGGGCCCCAGCGCCCATCCAACGACAAGAATCGAGGAGTCACCGATGAATCCGAACAGCGAAGAGCTGAACGCGATCCGCGAGGGCGTACGTGCCCTCTGCGCCGAATTCGACGCCGCCTACTGGCGCTGCATCGATGAGCAGCGCGGTTTTCCCGAGGCCTTCGTCAAGGCCCTGACCGACGCCGGCTGGCTCTCGGCGATGATCCCGGAGGAGTACGGCGGTTCCGGTCTGGGCCTGGCCGAGGCCTCGGTGATCCTGGAGGAAGTCAACCGCTGCGGCGGCAACTCCGGCACCGTGCACGGGCAGATGTACAACATGTTCACGTTGCTGCGTAACGGCAGCGAGGCGCAGAAGCGCTTCTACCTGCCGAAGCTGGCCAGCGGCGAGCTGCGCCTGCAATCGATGGGGGTGACCGAGCCGACCACCGGCACCGATACCACCAAGATCAAGACCACCGCCGTGCGCAAGGGCGACCGCTATGTGATCAACGGGCAGAAGGTGTGGATCTCGCGGATCCAGCACTCCGACCTGATGATCCTGCTGGCGCGCACCACGCCGCTGGCCGAGGTGAAGCGCAAGTCCGAAGGCATGTCGATCTTTCTCGTCGACCTGCGCGAGGCCATCGGCAAGGGCCTGACCGTGCAGCCGATCGCCAACATGGTCAACCACGAGACCAACGAGCTGTTCTTCGACAACCTGGAGATCCCCGCCGATAGCCTGATCGGCGAGGAAGGCAAGGGCTTCCGCTACATCCTCGACGGCCTCAATGCCGAGCGTACCCTGATCGCCGCCGAATGCATCGGCGACGGCCGCTGGTTCATCGACAAGGCCAGCCACTATGCCCGCGACCGCGTGGTCTTCGGCCGGCCGATAGGGCAGAACCAGGGCGTGCAGTTCCCCATCGCCGAGGCGCACATCGAAGTGGAGGCCGCCGACCTGATGCGCTGGCGCGCCTGCCAGGAGTACGACGCCGGGCTCAACGCCGGGGCCAGCGCGAACATGGCCAAGTACCTGGCGGCGAAAGCTTCCTGGGAGGCGGCCAACGCCTGCCTGCAGACCCACGGCGGCTTCGGCTTCGCCTGCGAGTACGACGTCGAGCGCAAGTTCCGCGAGACCCGCCTGTACCAGGTGGCGCCGATCTCCACCAACCTGATCCTGTCCTACGTGGCCGAGCACCTGCTCGAACTGCCGCGCTCGTTCTGAAGCGGGAGCCACCCATGCAGATCGACCGTCTCGACCACCTGGTGCTCACCGTCCGCGACATCGACGCCAGCATCGATTTCTACACCCGCGTGCTGGGCATGCGCGCCGTTACCTTCGGCGCGGGTCGCAAGGCCCTCGCCTTCGGTGCGCAGAAGATCAACCTGCACCAGGCCGGGGGCGAATTCGAACCCAAGGCCGAGCGACCTACGCCAGGGTCCGCCGACCTCTGTTTCATCGTCGCCACGCCACTCGAGGCGGTGGCCGAGCAACTGCGCCAGCAGGCCGTGGAAATCCTCGAGGGCCCGGTGCAGCGCACCGGCGCCGGCGGGCCGATCCTCTCGCTGTACCTGCGCGACCCCGACCTGAACCTGATCGAACTGAGCAACCCGCTGTAGGCCGTGTGCCTCGGGACAACTACAAGAGAGCGTTGGTCATGACCGACTACACCCAGCAACTCGCCGGCTTTCTCGCCGGCCTGCGCTACCAGGACCTGCCGCCGGCGGTGTTGGCGCGGATGGAAGAATTGTTCCTCGACTGGCTCGGCTCGGCGCTGGCCGGCAAGGGCCAGCATCCGATCCCATTGTTCGAGCGCTACGCCGAACGCATGGGCCCGGCCGATGGTAGCGCGCAGATCCTGCCCAGCCGGCGGCGCAGCTCGCCGTATTTCGCCGCCCTGGTGAACGGCGCGGCTTCCCACGTGGTGGAGCAGGACGACCTGCACAACAGCTCGGTGCTGCACCCCGCGGCGGTGGTCTTCCCTGCTGCCCTGGCCGCGGCCCAGGACCTCGGCCGCAGCGGCGCCGAGCTGATCCTCGCGGCGGTGGCCGGCTACGAGGCCGGCATCCGCATCGGCGAATTCCTCGGCCGTTCCCACTACCGGGTGTTCCATACCACTGCCACGGTCGGCACCCTCGCCGCGGCAGTGGCGGTGGGCAAGCTGATGGACTTCGACCGCGAGCGCTTCGTCGACCTGTTCGGCAGCGCCGGAACCCAGGCCGCCGGGCTCTGGGAGTTCCTCCGCGACGCCGCCGATTCCAAGCAGTTGCATACCGCCAAGGCCGCCGCCGACGGGCTGCTCGCCGCCTATCTCACCGCCGACGGCCTGAGCGGCGCGCGACACATCCTCGAAGGCGAGCAGGGGATGGCCGCCGGGATGTCCAGCGACGCCGACCCCGAGCGCCTGGTGGATCGCCTCGGCAGCCGCTGGGCGTTGCTGGAAACCTCGTTCAAGTTCCACGCCTCGTGCCGCCATACCCATCCCGCGGCCGACGCGCTGCTGGCGCTGATGCAGCGCGAAGGGCTCGATCACTCGCAGATCGCCGCGGTCACCGCGCGGGTCCACCAGGGCGCCATCGACGTGCTCGGCCGGGTGGTCGAGCCGCAGACCGTGCACCAGGCGAAGTTCTCCATGGGCACCGTGCTGGGCCTGATCGCCGTGTACGGCAAGGCCGGCCTCGGCGAGTTCCATCGGCATGCGCTGAGCGACCCGCGGGTCGCAGCGTTCCGCGAGCGGGTCGAGATGCGCCTGGACCCGGAGGTCGACGCCGCCTATCCGCAGCGCTGGCTCGGGCGGGTCGAAGTACTGGATCGCGAAGGGCGGCGCCATACCGCCGCCATCGACGAACCCAAGGGCGATCCTGGCAATACCCTCAGCCGCGACGAGCTGGCCGACAAGTTCCGCCGCCTGCTGGCGTTTTCCGGCGCGGCCACCGGCGCCGAGGCGGAGATCCTTATCCAGCGCGCCTGGGGCCTGCGTCAGGCGCCTTCCGTAACGCCCCTGATCTGATCAACCGAACCAGCCGCACCTCGTCTTCGACGGACGAGGGCAGGGAGTCCGACCCATGACGCAATCCCACCAGCCGCGCCCGCTTGACGGCATCACCGTGGTCAGCCTGGAGCACGCCATCGCCGCGCCCTTCTGCACCCGCCAACTGGCCGATCTCGGCGCGCGGGTGATCAAGATCGAACGCCCCGGCGTCGGCGATTTCGCCCGCGGTTACGACGAGCGGGTCAACGGCCTGTCGTCGCACTTCGTCTGGACCAATCGTTCCAAGCAGAGCCTCAGCCTCGATCTCAAGCAGGCCGAGGCGCTGCCGTTGCTGGAGAAGCTGCTGGCCGGCGCCGACGTGCTGGTGCAGAACCTCGCGCCGGGCGCCGCCGCGCGCCTGGGCCTGTCCTACGAGGCGTTGCGCGAGCGCTTCCCGCGACTGATCGTCTGCGATATCTCCGGCTACGGCGAAGGCGGTCCCTACGAGAAGAAGAAGGCCTACGACCTGCTGATCCAGAGCGAGGGCGGCTTCCTTTCGGTGACCGGCGGCGCCGGGCCGAACGAGATGGCCAAGGCCGGCTGTTCGATCGCCGATATCGCCGCCGGCATGTACGCCTACAGCAGCATCCTTTCGGCCCTGCTGCTGCGCGAGCGCACCGGCGAGGGCAGCCGCATCGACGTGTCGATGCTGGAGAGCCTGGTGGAGTGGATGGGCTACCCGATGTACTACGCCTACCAGGACGCGCCGCCGCCGCCGCGCGCCGGCGCTTCGCACTCGACCATCTACCCCTATGGGCCATTCCCCGCCGGCGACGGCGGCACAGTGATGCTCGGCCTGCAGAACGAGCGCGAGTGGCGGGCCTTCTGCGACAAGGTCCTGCGCCGCCCGGAGCTGGCCGACGACGAACGCTTCTCGGCGAACTTCAAGCGCTCGGCCAACCGCGAAGAGCTGCGTGCGCTGATCGTCGAAGCCTTCGCCGCCTTGCCGGCCGCCGAGGTGGTGGCGCGCCTGGAACAGGCGCAGATCGCCAACGCCCACGTCAACGACATGGCCGGGGTCTGGGCGCACCCGCAGTTACAGGCGCGGCAACGCTGGACCTCCATCGACAGCCCGGCCGGGCGCCTGCCGGCGTTGTTGCCGCCGGCCAGCAGCAGCGCCTTCGTTCCGCGCATGGATGCGGTGCCGGCGCTGGGCGGCGACAGCGACGCGCTGCTTGCCGAACTGGGCTGTACCGCGGCCGATATCCAGCGCCTGCGCGCGACCGGAACGGTATGAGGAGGCGGACATGAACCGACAGATCGTGCGCAGCGCGCTGTTCGTCCCGGCGACCCGCCCGGAGCGGATCCCCAAGGCCCTTGCCAGCGGCGCCGACCGGGTCATCGTCGACCTCGAGGATGCGGTGGAGGAGGGGCTGAAGGTCGAGGCGCGGGCCAATCTCCGGCGTTTCCTCGTCGATACGCCGGAAGCCCGGGTGCTGGTGCGGATCAACGCGGCGGAGCATCCCGGGCATGCCGACGACCTGGCGCTGTGCCGCGACCACGCCGGAGTGATCGGCCTGCTCCTGCCGAAAGTGGAGAGCGCCGCCCAGGTGCGCCACGCCGCCGTGGCCAGCGGCAAGCCGGTCTGGCCCATCGTCGAGAGTGCCCGCGGCCTTGCCGCGCTAGGCGAGATCGCCGCCGCCGCGGGGGTCGAGCGGCTGTCCTTCGGCAGCCTCGACCTGGCCCTGGACCTCGATCTCAACAGCGGCAGCAACGCAGCCGAACAGATTCTCGGTCACGCCCGTTACGCACTGCTCCTGCAATCGCGCCTGGCAGGCCTGGCGCCGCCGCTGGACGGCGTCTATCCGGCGATCCAGAACCGTGCCGGACTGGTCGAGGCAGTGCGCTTCGCTCGCGACATGGGCTTCGGCGGGTTGCTGTGCATCCATCCGAGCCAGGTCGAGCCGATCCACCAGACATTGATGCCGAGTCCCGCGGAACTGGAGTGGGCGCGTCGGGTGGCAGAGGCCGGCGCCTCCGGTGCCGGCGTCTTCGTGGTCGACGGCGAGATGGTCGACGCGCCGGTGCTGGGGCGCGCGCGACGCCTGCTGGAGCGGGCCGGGGAGGGTGGCTGAACGCGTTCGACAGACGCGAACGCGGGCTTGAGCAATGGCGAATTCTCCGAACGCGCCGGCTGCGTCAGGCTCGTCGATACCTCGAAAGCACAACAACAATCTGAGGTCACGAAATGTTCAAGACGATGGTACGGGCGCTGTTGTGCGCCCTGGCGATCGGTGGCTCCTGCCTGGCGAATGCCGCGCAGCCGATCGTCATCAAGTTCTCCCACGTGGTCGCGGAAAACACGCCCAAAGGCCAGGGCGCGCTGCTGTTCAAGAAACTCGTCGAACAGCGCCTGGGCGGCCGGGTCGAGGTAGACGTCTATCCCAACTCGTCGCTGTTCGGCGACGGCAAGGAAATGGAGGCGCTGCTGCTGGGCGACGTGCAGATGCTGGCGCCGTCCCTGGCCAAGTTCGAGCAGTACACGCGCAAGGTGCAGATCTTCGACCTGCCGTTCCTCTTCGACGACATCCAGGCGGTCGACCGCTTCCAGCGCAGCCCGCAGGGGCGCGCCTTGCTGACCAGCATGCAGGGCAAGGGCATCCTCGGCCTGGCCTACTGGCACAACGGGATGAAGCAGCTCTCCGCCAATCGCCCGTTGCTGGAGCCGGAAGACGCGCGCGGGCTGAAATTCCGCGTGCAGGCGTCCGACGTGCTCAACGAGCAGTTCCGCCAGCTCCGCGCGATCTCCCGGAAGATGTCCTTCGCCGAGGTCTACCAGGGCTTGCAGACCGGCGTGGTGAATGGCACCGAGAACACCTGGTCGAACTACGAGAGCCAGAAGGTCAACGAGGTACAGAAGTATTTCACCGAGTCCAACCACGGCTTGGTGGACTACATGGTGATCACCAACGCGAAGTTCTGGAATGGCCTTCCGGCGGACATCCGCGAAGAACTGCAGCGGATCATGGACGAGGTCACCGTGCAGGTGAACCTCGAGGCCGAGCGCCTCAACCGCGACGCCCGCCAGCGCATCCTCGCCAGTGGCGCCAGCGAGATCCATACCCTGAGCCCGCAGCAGCGCGCCGACTGGCGCCAGGCGATGCAGCCGGTATGGCAGAAATTCCGCGGCAATGTCGGTGCCGATCTGCTCCAGGCCGCCGAAGCTTCCAACCGTCCCGATTGACCCGTCCGGCCCCGCCCGGCCGGGCGGGGCATTGTGGAGAACGCTGCGATGAATCGACTCGTGCGCGTCTGGAACCGCTTCGAGGAGGGCGCTATCGCCTTCCTGCTGGCGGCGATGACGCTGGTGACCTTCCTCTATGTGGTGATGACCAACGTCTTCACCCTGTTCTACGACCTCGGCGACCGCCTGCCGACACTGCGGGCTCCGCTGTACTCGATGGGCGACGCGATCCTCGGGGTAGCCCAGGATATGTCCTGGAGCAACGCGCTGACCAAGGCGCTGTTCGGCTGGCTGATCTTCCTCGGCATCGCCTACGGCGTACGCACCGCCGGCCACCTCGGGGTGGATGCCCTGGTGCGCCTGGCGCCGCGTCCCTTGCAGCGCCTGATCGGGATACTCGCCTGCCTCTGCTGCCTGGGCTACGCCGGGCTGTTCATGGTCGCCAGCTACGACTGGGTGAAGACCCTGTTCGTCGCCGGCATCGGCGCCGAGGACCTCGACCACTTCGGCATCCTCCAGGCCTACATCGCGGTGGTGGTGCCGGTCGGCTTCGGCCTGGTGCTGCTGCGCTACCTGGAAATCCTCGTCAACCTGTTGCGCGGTCGCCAGCTCGGGCTGGGCCTCGCCGACGAGGCCGCCGAGGCCTCCAAACTGGCCGGCGAAGAGGCCGGGGAGAACCGTCCATGACCGTGCTGATCCTGTTCCTGCTGCTGTTCCTGTTCATGTTCATCGGCGTGCCCATCGCCATCTCCCTGGGGCTGTCCGGCGCCCTGACGATCCTGCTGTTCAGCCCGGATTCGGTGCGCTCGCTGGCGATCAAGCTGTTCGAGACCTCCGAGGCCTACACCCTGCTGGCGATCCCGTTCTTCCTGCTCTCCGGCGCGTTCATGACCACCGGTGGCGTGGCGCGGCGCCTGATCGACTTCGCCAACGCCTGCGTCGGACACATCCGTGGCGGCCTGGCGATCGCCGCGGTGCTCGCCTGCATGCTCTTCGCCGCGCTATCCGGCTCGTCTCCGGCAACGGTGGCGGCAGTGGGTTCGATCGCCATCGCCGGCATGGTCCGCTCGGGTTATCCACAGGCGTTCGGCGCCGGGATCGTCTGCAACGCCGGCACCCTCGGCATCCTCATCCCGCCATCGATCGTGATGGTGGTCTACGCCGCCGCCACCGAGACCTCGGTGGGCAAGCTGTTC